>JALOSQ010000110.1 GCA_025458335.1 Ideonella sp. | reverse complement strand
CAGCTCAGATGCGCCGATTGCCATGACCCAACACAACGCATCGTTGCCTGCCACCGGCCGGCGCTTCAGCGACACCCGCCTAGGCGAACAATTCGTTCGCCGCGAGGCGATCACGGCCGCACACTTGACCCGTGGCGCGGAGCTGATCCGCGACTTCAACCCGCTGCACGTCGACGAGGACTTCGCGCGACGCTCCCGCTACGGCAGCCGCATCCTCCACGGCGTGATCACTTCCGCGCTGATCGGGGCCGAGCTGGGCATGGTCTACGCCGGCACCGCGATCGGCTACCTGGAGCACAACGCCCGCTTCCTGGCCCCGGTGCGCATCGGCGATGTGCTCACCATCACCTGGACCGTCACCGGTCTGGTGCCGAAGCCCCGTCACGGGGGCGGCATCGTCGAGGCCAGCGCCGAGGCGGTGAACCAGGACGGCGTCGTTGTCTGCACGGCGACGGGCCGGATGCTGGTCGGCGATCAGCCGGTGGCCTGAGCCGGCCCTGCACGCCGGACCGGGTCACAGACCCGGATGCCCGGCTTGCGTGGCGCTCAGCGCCCCGACGGTGCACCCGGGCCAGGCCCAGGTGCAGTGCAGTCGGCCAGGCAACGCGCATGCCAATCCCAGGTCAGCTGCTGGTACGGGCTTGCGTCGAAGCGCAGGCCGCACGAGGAAACGCCCAGGCGGTTCATCTCAAGTGCGACCAAGGCTGCCACCGAGCGCAGCTCCGCGCGATCGATCGCCATGCACGCAGGGCACAGCGCCCCTGGTCCCAGGGCCGGGACTCGACGGGCCACCCGGCGTGCAGACTGGCGTGCAGACGACGCGCTCGCGACGAAAAGCAGAACGGCCCCGCAGGGCCGTTCAACTGATCTTCGGTGGGGTGGCTGATGGGACTCGAACCCACGACAACCAGAATCACAATCTGGGACTCTACACCAGAATCACAATCTGGGACTCTACCAACTGAGCTACAGCCACCACGCGCGTGAAAGTATAGCTGGCGGGCCCGTGGCCTCGGTCCGGCGAGCGAGGCTTGAACGCGTTCAGCGCGCGGAGCTCGCGGGTGCCGCCGGCCCCTCGAACTTCACGTCGAACCGTGCCTTCAGCGCCTCGTAGTACGCCGCGGCCTCGGCCTGCGCCCAGGACTGTGCGTACTGCGCGCGCACCTGCTGCGGTGTCGCCAGCGCGCTGTCGCGCGGGATGACCTTCGTGACCTGCGCGACGAGATAGCCCTCGCGGCCGAGATCCACGCCGACGAAGGCCGGCAACGAGGTCGCCGGCTCCTTCAGGATGGCCTGCACCGCATCGCGCGGCAGGTCGCCGGGCATCGCACGCGAGACGATCGTCACCGGCGCCTCGAGGCCTGGCTCGGGGGACTTGCGAAGCGCCTCCAGCCGAGCCTCGCCCTGCTGCTTGGCCAGCCGCGAGGCCTGCAGCGCGACGACCGACTGCCGAACGGCCGCGCGCACTTCGTCCAGCGGCAGCGTGCGCGCAGCCTGGTGCCGGACGATCCGCGCGGAGGCGAGCTGGTTCGGACCGACCTCGATGGCCTCGGTGTTGCGCTTGCTGCTGATCGACTCCGTCGAGAACAGCTGCTCGAGCAGCCGGGCGTTCGCGAGTGGGCCGCTGAGACCCGGCGCCGGCGTGCGGGTCACGCCGTTGGCGATCCGTGTCTCGAGCTTGAAGCGTTCGGCCGCGGGCTTGAGGCTGTCGGACTGCTCGTAGACCAGGTTGCCGAAGTCCACCGCCGCCTCGGCGAAGCGACGCTGCGCGAGTTGACCGCGCACCTCGCGCTCGATCTCGGCGCGCGCCGCGTCGAACGGCTTCTTCTCTCCGCCGCGCGTGTCCGTCAGGCGGATGATGTGGAAGCCGAAATCCGTCTCGACGATGCCGCTGGTGGCACCGACGGCCAGTGCGTAGGCCGCGTCCTCGAAGGGCTTGACCATCGCGCCGCGCGAGAAGAAGTCCAGGTCGCCGCCGTTCTGCGCCGAGCCGGGATCCTGCGAATTCCGGCGCGCCTCTTCGGCAAAACTGGCCGGGTTGGCGTTCACGCGGGCGAGGATCTCCTCGGCCCGCTGGCGCGCCTTGGCCCGCTCGTCGGCCGACATCGACGCGTCCGCCTTGACCAGGATGTGGCTGGCGCGCCGCTCCTCGGGAACCGTGAAGCGCGCCGCGTTCTCTGTGTAGTACTTGCGCAGTTCGTCCTCGGACAGACTGATCGACTTCTCGATCGACTCCAGGTCGAGCACCAGGAACTCGACGTCGGCCTGCTCGGGCGCGCGGAAGCGCTCGGCATTGACCGGGTCGTCGTAATACGCCTGGATGTCCGCGTCGCTCGGCTGCACCTTTGCCGCGTAGTCGGCCGCGGCAAAGCGCTGCACCCGGACCTCGCGTTGCTGCAGCAGGGCGTCGAACGCCTTGCCTGCGACGGCATCGGTGGCAAAGGCGCCCTCGGTGACGCCCCCGACGACCTGCCGCATCGACAACTCCGCCCGCAGGCGCTGGGCGAACATCTCGGACGTCATGCCCTGCGCCGAGAGCATGTCGCGGTTGACGGTGCCGTCCGGGTTGCGCAGGAAAGCGAACTGAGGGTCGCTCACGAACAGGCGCTTGAGGCGCTCGTCGGTGGTGACCAGGTGCAGCTCATCGGCCGCGCGGAGCAGGACCCGCTCGCGGACCAGCCCGTCGAGCGTCAAGCGCTTCATCTCGGGCGTGTCGAACATCGCCGCGTCGGCGTTGGGCATCTGACGCCGCACCCGCTCGACCTGGTTGCGATGCGCGAGATCCCACTCCTGCTGCGTGATCTTTTCGCCCGCGATGCGCGCGACGGTGGCGTTGCCCCCTTCTCGCATCCGCGTGTAGCCCTCGAGGCCGAAGAACACGAACGACGGAATGATGAGCAGGATCAGCAGACCGAGCAGCAGCTTCTTGTGCGTGCGGAAGAATTCGAACATCGGCGCGCCCCGACCGGGTTCCCGTAAGCGACAAAGGCGAACCGGGGTTCGCCTTTGCGGTGAGGTCAGAGAGTGTACCGGAGCGCGGCACAACGCCATCGCGCTGTGCCCTTGGCCGACCGGTCTGCTGGTGGGTGCTGACGGGTTCGAACCGCCGACCTACGCCTTGTAAGGGCGCCGCTCTACCGGCTGAGCTAAGCACCCGGCGTGAAGACCGGTCACAAGGCGTCGCGCAACGCCTTGCCCGGCTTGAACTTGGGGACCTTGGCAGCCTTGATCTTGATCGCCGCGCCGGTGCGCGGGTTGCGGCCGGTCCGCGCGGCACGCTTGGTCACCGAGAAGGTTCCGAAGCCCACGACGGACACGGTGCCGCCCTTCTTGAGCGTGGAGCGCACGCCGCCGATGAGGGCCTCAAGTGCGCGGCCTGCAGCCGCCTTGGAGATATCGGCCTGCTTGGCGATGTGCTCGATCAGTTCCGCCTTGTTCACTTCGTCAACCCCCTCGTGGATCGCTTGGTCGTTTGCGTTCAGGTGCACGCCTTCGATCGGGCGCCACCGCGGAGAACGAGGGGGGCACGGCTCGAACCCCTCGAACGCTCCTCGATCGATTACAGCCGCCCCGCTCAGGCAGTGTCAAGGGCGCGCCATGGATTATCGGGTTTCCCCACGTGGCGACGTCTGATTGCGAGCCACCAGCGCCACACCGACCGCCGTGAGGGCGAATCCGACGAGCACGGCAGGCGCCAGGGACTCGTCGAACAACCACCACCCGAGCAGCGCGGTGCACGGCGGCACCAGGTACATCAGGCTGGTGACGCGCGTCGCGGCGCCTCGCTGGATCAGCAGGTACAGCAGCGAACTGCCACCCAGCGTGAGCACCAGCACCGACCACACCATCGCCCCGATCAGTTCCGGATGCAGGGTGAGCGTTCCCGCCTCGAGCCACGCCAGTGGCGCTGCGACGGCAAACGCGGCGGCGAGCTGCACCGTGTTGGCGGTGCGCACGTCGCACGGAGCCACATAGCGCTTCTGATAGAGCGTGCCCGCCGTGATCGACAGCAGCGCCACGATCGACAGGACCAGGTTGAATGTCGTCACGTCTCCGGTGCCGAACTTCCGACTGACCACGAGCACCAGGCCCGCGAACCCGAGACCGAGCCCGAGCCAGCGCATCGGCCCCAGGCGACCCTCCTGGCCAGTGGCGGTGACCCAGGCGGCCGTCAGCAGCGGTTGAAGGCCGACGATCAGCGCCACGGTGCCGGCCGGGATACCCGCCTTGACCGCCGCCCAGACCCCACCGAGATAGCCGCCGTGCATCAGCACGCCGACGACCGCGAGGTGCCACCACTGGCTGCGTCCGACCGGCCACGCGGGGCGCGTCAGCGCGATCCACACGGCGAACGCCAGCACCGAGAGCGCGAAGCGCCAGGCGAGGAAGGTCATCGGCGGCGAGTGCGGCATGCCGTAGCGCGCGACGACGAAGCCCGTGCTCCAGATGAGCACGAACACCCAGGGCATCGCGGCGATCCACGCCGCTCGGGTGCTGTCGCTGCCGGCCGGGCTCAACGGGCGCGGGCGCGTATCTCGGGCAGCGCCTTCTGCAAGTAGTACACCATCGACCAGATCGTCAGGACCGCGGCGATCAGGATCAGCACCGTGCCCCACCACCGTGTGTCGACGAGCCCGAACAAGGTCCCGTCGAACAGCAGGAAGGGGATTGCCACCATCTGGACCGCCGTCTTGGCCTTGCCGACCACGTGCACCGCGACACTGCGCGACGCACCGATCGTCGCCATCCACTCGCGCAGCGCCGAGATCGCGATCTCCCGGCCGATGATCACCAGCGCGACCATCGCATGCAGGCGCCCCAGGTGGACCAGCACGAGCAGCGCCGCGCAGATCAGGAACTTGTCGGCGACCGGGTCGAGGAAAGCGCCGAAGGCCGAGGTCTGATTGAGACGGCGCGCGAGGTATCCGTCAGCCCAGTCGGTGAGCGCCACGACCACGAACAGCACGGTGGCCAGGACGTTCTGAGAGGCCTCCGGGATCGGCAGGTAGAACACCCCCACGACCAGCGGGATTGCCACGATGCGCGCCCAGGTGAGCAGCGTGGGGATGTTGAAGAACATCGGCCCATTGTGCCCGGGCGGCGCCGCGCCACCCTAGAGGGGATCGAGCGAACGCGGCTTGAGTCGCCGCTGGTCGTCGAACAGGAACGCCTCCGTGAAGCGCCACGGCGGAGGTAGCCGGGAAACGTCACCGAAGGGTGCCGCTCGCTGCACTGCCTCGATCGCCATTTGCACCGTCTCGGGCGCCTGGGGCGGGCGCCGCAGCACCTGGATGCGGCGTACCGCGCCATCCGCCTCGATCTCGATCTCCAGCACCGGGATGGCCAGCACCGGCTCGCGGACCGGCCCGGTGTGCGCGATCTCGGGATTGGCCGCGACGATCCGGCGCGCGGCCTGCAACCGGAACTCCTCCCAGGTCCGGCTGGCCTGTGCGGGCGGCAAGCGCACCGGCGGCGGTCCGGCCTCAGCGGGCGGGGCCGACGCCACGGCGGCCGGCGTGCCCGCGGGCGATGTCGCAGGGCCCGGGGAGTCGGCCCCGTCCCGGGAGCCGTTCGGCCCGGGCCTTCCAGCCGCACACGCGGTCAACAGCACGGACAGCGACACGAGGACCAGGGCGATCCACGGCATCCGTCCGCGGCCCGGCATGTCAGTGCAGCGCACGATAGATCTCCTCGGCCAGTTCCCTCGAGATGCCGGCAACGCTCGCCAGGTCGTCGACGCTCGCCCCGGCCACGCCGCGCACGCCGCCGAAGCGTTGCAGCAGCCGTGCCCGCTTCTTCGGGCCGACGCCGGGAATGTCCTCCAGGCGGCTCGCCCCGACCCGGGCGCGCGCCCGCCGCGCGCGCATGCCGGTGATGGCGAAACGATGGGCCTCGTCGCGGATCTGCGCCACCAGCATCAATGCTGCCGAGTCGTGGCCGAGCGACACCTTCGGCCGTCCATCGGCGAACACCAGTTCCTCGAGTCCCACCTTGCGCCCCTCGCCCTTCTCGACCCCGACGATCAGGCCGATGTCCAGGCCCAGTTCATCGAACACCTCGCGCGCCATCGCGACCTGGCCGCGCCCACCATCGACCAGCACCAGGTTGGGCACGCGGTCGAATGCCGGGCCGGCGTCCCCGCCGGGAGACCCGCTCGCGCCCTCTGGGCGCGGCTCCCCGGTGGACGCTCCGGCACGTCCGTACCGGCGCATCAGGACCTGCCGCATCGCCGCATAGTCGTCGCCGCCCGTGATGCCGTCAATGTTGTAGCGCCGGTAGCGCGCCGGCTGCATGCGATGCTGTTCGTAGACGACGCAGGACGCCTGGGTCGCCTCGCCGGCCGTGTGGCTGATGTCGAAGCACTCGATGCGCAGCCTGGCCGGGTCCTGCACGGCCAGGTCGAGCGCGTCGATGAGCGCCGCCGTGCGCGCCTGCTGCGACCCCTCCTCGGCCAGCAGCTGCGCGAGTTTCAGCTCGGCCCCCTTCAGGCAGAGCTCCAGCCAGGTGCGGCGGGTCTCGCGAGGCTGATGCTGCGCCGTGATGCGAACGCCGGAGTGCTCGGACAGCGCCTCGATCAGCCCTCGGTCCACGGGATGGCTCAGGATCAGCAGCGGCGGCGGGGCGCCGTCGAGGTAGTGCTGCGCGATGAAGGCCTCCAGCACCCGCACCTCGGGTGTGCGTGCATCGCCGCCGTCGCGCGCCTCGGCGGCAGCTGCACCGACCGGCTGGCGTTCGGCGTCGACCGCATCGGCGGCCACCGCCACGGCGGCCCCGGGCGGCAGCGCGCCTTCAGCGCCCACGGCTGACTCCGGCAACGGCTCGGAGATCACCGGGTCCACCGTCTCGGCCACGTGCGCCGGGAAGTACGGCCGGTCGCCCAGGTGACGCCCGCCCCTCACCATGGCCAGGTTCACGCACGCGCGTCCGCCTTGCACCTTCACCGCCAGGATGTCGGCGTCGCGCACCGAACCGCCGGTGTTGTCTTCCATCGCCTGCTGGTGCAGCACGCGCGACAGCGCACCGATCTGGTTGCGGATCTCGGCGGCCTGCTCGAACTGCAGCGCGTCGGCGTGCGCCATCATCTGCGCCTGCAACGCCTCCAGCACCTCCTGCTGCTCCCCCTCCAGGAACCGAGAGGCGTTGGCCACGTCGCGCGCGTAGGCCCCGGCCGAGACCAGCCCCACGCAGGGGCCCGAGCAGCGCTTGATCTGGTAGAGCAGGCACGGCCGGGTGCGGTGGGCGTAGACCGTGTCCTCGCAGGTGCGAAGCCGGAACACTTTCTGCAGCAGCTGGATCGTCTCCTTGACCGCCCAGGCATTCGGGTACGGCCCGAAGTAGCGGTGGCGCCGGTCGATGGCGCCGCGGTAGTACGCGATGCGCGGAAACTCGTGCGACTCGAGCTTGAGGTACGGGTAGCTCTTGTCGTCCCGGAACAGGATGTTGTAGCGCGGCGCCAGCGCCTTGATCAGGTTGTTCTCGAGCAGCAGCGCCTCGGCCTCCGAGCGGACGACCGTCGTCTCGAGGCGGGCGATCCGCGACACCATGTGCCCGATGCGGGTCCCGTCGTGCGTGCGCTGGAAGTAGCTCGACACGCGCTTGCGCAGGTCGCGCGCCTTGCCGACGTACAGCACGTGGCCCGAGGCGTCGAAGTAGCGGTAGACGCCGGGCAGCGAAGGCAGCGCGGCCACATCGGCCAGCAGCCGTTCGCGCGCGGCAGGGGGCACGGCGCCATCGGCATCCGGGGGGTGGGCGACCTCGCTCATCGGGCCGCGATTGTGCAAGTGCGCGCCGCCCTGGCGTCCCGATAATCCCCCGATGTCCGCACCGCCCGCCGGAACGTTGTGGGACGTGTTCTGCCGCGTGATCGACAACCGCGGCGATGCTGGCGTGGCCTGGCGGCTTGCTCGCAACCTCGCGATGCGAGGTCAGCGGGTGCGTCTGTGGATCGACGAGCGCGCAGCGCTGGCCGGCATGGCCGATGCGCATGACGACGCCCTGGTGGCCTCGGGCACGGTCGACCTGCGCGACTGGATCGACGCCGACCGTCACGACTTCGACACGCCCGCCGGCGGCCTGGGCCAGCGCCTCGTCGAGATGTTCGGTTGCGAACCGCCGGACGCCGTCGTCGCCGCGCGTGGCCGCCGAGAGATGCCGCCCCCCTGGATCAACCTGGAGTACCTGAGCGCCGAGTCCTACGTCGAGCGGTCGCACGGCCTTCGCTCGCCGATCCTGGCCGGCCCCGCTCGCGGGCAGGAGCGCTGGTTCTTCTATCCCGGCTTCACCCCGCGCACGGGGGGACTGCTGCGTGAGCCGGGCCTGGCCCAGGCACGGCAGGCCCACGCGGTCGCCACGTGGTGGCCGGCGTCCGCCGGCGAACGCCCGGCGCGGATCGGCAGCCTGTTCCATTACCCGTTGGCCGGCCCCCTCGCCGGATGGCCCGAGGCCTTCGCCTCACGATACGGCCCGGGGTGGGGCTGGATCCGGGCCGGCAGCCCCCCCACCACGGAAGCGCGTGGCGACCCGGTACGCGCCTGGCCGTGGCTCACGCAATCCGGCTACGACCGGCTGCTGTGGTCGTGCGAGCTCAACGTGGTGCGCGGCGAGGACAGCTTCGTGCGTGCCCAGTGGGCGGGGCGGCCGTTCGTGTGGCAAGCCTATCCACAAGCCGACGGCGCGCACCATGCCAAGGTAGACGCCTTCCTCGACCGCTACCTCGCGGATGTCGACTCGCCGGGCCTGGCGGATTCGGTGAGGTTGGCGTTCCGGGCCCTGAACGGCAGCCAACCGGCCGAGCGTCTGGTCCCCGCGCTCGAGCGCGCGCTGCAGCCAGCGGCCGGCTGGGCCCGCCATGCGCGCCGGTGGGCCGCGGCGCTGGAGTCCCAGGCCGACCTGGCCAGCCAGCTGATCGCCTTCGCCGACCGGCACGATGGCGACCGGGTGCCCGCCCACGGCGGCTGCACGCCGGGCGCGGGTTGAGCCACCCGCCCGGGCCAACCGTCCGCGCCGGCCGGCTGGAGCCGCCGGGCGACAGAACGCGCCGGGATAGAATCGCGGGCTTTGCTCGAATCTCGAGCGACCCCCGACAACCGTTTTCGTCCCAGCCCTCAACCAGGGGACCGCACCATGAAGCTCGCCCAGGAAATCCGCGCCGGCAACGTCATCATGCAAGGCAAGGACCCGATGGTCGTCCTGAAGACCGAGTACAGCCGCGGGGGCCGAAATGCCGCCACCGTGCGCATGAAGCTCAAGAGCCTGTTGAACAACAGCGGCACCGAGGTCGTCTTCAAGGCCGACGACAAGATGGACCCGATCATCCTCGACAAGAAGGAGTGCACATACTCCTACTTCGCCGACCCGATGTACGTGTTCGTCGACGCCGATTACAACCAGTACGAGGTCGAGGCCGAGAACATGGGCGACGCGATCCAGTACCTGGAAGACGCGATGCCCGTCGAGGTGACCTTCTACGAAGGCAAGGCCATCTCGGTCGAGATGCCCACCACCGTCGTGCGCGAGATCAGCACCGAGCCGGCCGTCAAGGGCGACACCTCGGGCAAGGTGATGAAGCCGGCCAAGCTCGTGGGTACGGGCTTCGAGATCAGCGTGCCGCTGTTCGTCGAGAGCGGCGACAGGATCGAGATCGACACGCGCACGCACGAGTACCGCAAGCGCGTCTGACGCCGGCCGCCGGCAGCGCCACGGCGCGTCGGGACCCGCGCCGCCGCGCGAGGCCAGCAGGCATCGCGCTTGCATTCGGCTCGCCCCGCATGGACGACCTGGACTTCGACGCCGCCGTCAGCTCGCCTTTCCGCATGCGCCCGGGCCTGCGCCGGCTGGGCGCGGCCTGCCCGAAGCACGTCACGCCTTCGGCACCGGGCTCGCGTCACCAGCGCGAAAAGCTCGCGGTGCTCACCGCCTTCCCGCACGACGCACTGGTGCGCGAGGCCGGTTTCGACCCGCGCCCCGCGCTCGACACGCTGCTGGCCGTGGCCGCCTCAGAGCTTCCGGCGCACGTGCACTGGGACGGCGAGCGGCTTGCCGTGCCCTCGCTCGGCACCGCCGTCGATCGGCGGGGAGCCGTCCAGCCGATCGGCCGCGGCCCCTTCGGCCACGGCGACGAAGCGGCACGTTGCCTGAATCGCCTCGCCGCCGACTGGCGACTCGCAGGCCTCCTGGCGCTTGCGCTTCAGGAGGACCTGGCCGTGGTGGACGGAAACACCGGCGCGATCCCGTGGATCGCCGCGGCGCTGCCGTCTCACTGGGCGCCGGCCGAGAAGGTCGGCCGACACCTCGCCGAGGTGCATGCCCCGGTGGCCGACAACGCCATGATCGTGTCGGCGAGCGAGGCGCTGGTGGCGCTGGTCGTCGGCTCCGATCGTTGGGAGCGTTTCGTGTGGACGGTGACCGATCACCCCCGCCTGCACGCCCACCCTCGACGCGTCGACCCGACGCCCTGGCAACTGCCCGCCTCGCCCGCCGAACTGGCCGTGCGCGACGCCTTCGGACGTGACCCGGTGATGGCAACCGCCTGGCTGCGTCACGAGCGCCAGACCTTCATCCCCGTGCCGGGCGCCCGCCAGGCCGTCTTCACGATCCGCGTTTCCGTGCAGCCGCTGGCGCAAGCGGTCACCACGCGCGAGCGCGCCCGCCAGCTCGGCGCGGCGATCGCGAGCATGTCGCCCGCCGTGCTGGCCTACCGCGGTCTCGAGCAGGCCCGCGACGGGCTGGTCGCGTGGCTCGGCCAGCGGGCCGTCGACCTGCCGAGATGAGACCCCCGCGCGTCGAGCCGGCCTCGTGCGGGCCGGACGCCGACGACGACCCGGCCGTCAGGACCGGCTGCGACCGTGGCCAGGGGGCTGCCAGTCTCGAGGAGCAGGCACGTGCGGTCTTCCTCGCGGGCAACGGGCTGCCGCAGCGCTGGGCAAGCCGTCGTCGGTTCACCGTGCTCGAGACCGGGTTCGGGCTGGGGCT
>JALOSQ010000109.1 GCA_025458335.1 Ideonella sp. | reverse complement strand
GAGCGGGTTCGGCGTCGACCTCGAGCTCAGGCCACGATGAACGACGACACCAGCCCGTTCAAGAGCCGCAGCGGCCTCGTGCGCATCCTGCGGGCCGCAAGGTACTCGTGGCGCGGGCTCCGGGCAGCCGTGCGACACGAGGCCGCGTTCCGCCAGGAACTGCTGCTGGGCCTGCCGCTGCTGCTGGCGGCGCCCTGGGTGGGGCGCAGCCTCACGGAAGTGCTGCTGCTGGCCGGCAGCGTGGTGCTGGTGTGGGTGGTCGAGCTGCTGAACTCGGCGCTGGAGGCGCTCGCTGACGAGATCGCCCTCGAGCGCCGCGAGCGCCTGGGCCGCGCCAAGGACCTGGGCAGCGCCGCGGTGATGCTCGCGCTGCTGCTGGCCGCGGCGACCTGGGGGGCAGTGCTGGTCGCGCGCTTGGCCAGCTAGCGCCCGGCACTGCGGGTCAGTCGTCGTCGTGATCGCCGTGATCGCCCTGCCCTGACCCCACGGCCGCCGCGGCACCGAGGGGCAGCAGGCCCTGCGGCGACTGCTGCCACTGCCAGGCGACGAAGCCGATCACCGCTGCCAGCACGAGCAGCGCCAGCACGCCATGGTTGCGGCGCGCCAGGTCCGGGCCGGCGCCGTCGACGCGGCCGGTGATCATCGGCCGGACCTGGTTCTGGCGGCGCAGCAGGCTCAGGCCGAGGACCAGCCCGACATGGGCCAGCACCACCGCCAGCGCCCCCTCGCCCAGGGCCTCGTGGAGCTCGGACACGGCATCGCCGAGCCCGCCGCCGACCCACTCGAAGTGCGTGGACAGGCCGCTCAGGAGCAGCGGCAAGAGGATCAGTGGCAAGGCCACGATGGTCGCCGCCATCAGCAGGTTCTGGCCTTGCCGCCAGGGCAGGTCGCGCAGCCGCGCCTGGCGCAGCGCCGAGACCGTGTGGCGCAGCCATGCCGGCGCGCCGGCCAGCTTGCGGAACCACAGGGCAACCCGCGCCTGTCGTGGCCCGACGAGGCCGTAGAGCACCCGAAAAGCGAGCACCCCCGCCAGCGTGTAGCCCAGCGTGACATGCAGGGCGAGCCAGCGATCGCTCTCGGCGCTGAGGTAGGCGCCGAAAAAGCTCAGCGCGATGAGCCCGTGCACCATGCGGGTCGGGGCGTCGACGACGCGGCGACTGGCGCGGGCAGGCTGGTCGGCGGTGGTGGCCGAGACAGAGGGTGAGGCCATGGTGGCGGCCGTGGTCGTGTGCATGGGGGCGTCCTCGTCGAAGTCGTCGAAAGTCAGTCGCGCCAGGCGCGACGCTGGCGCACGCTCAGGCCAGCCGGCTCGAGCAGCGCGTCGTCGTCGAACCGGCCCTGGTCGGCGCCGCGGTGGCAGGCGGCACACATCGCGGCGCTCTTCACGCTGGGCAGCGCCCAGACCTCGGGCTCGACCTTGCGGTGCTTGCGCTCGAACCAGGCGCTGCGTGTGATGCGGTCCTGCGGGGGTTCCTCGGCGACGCGCCTGTAGGTGCCAGCGTGCTGCGTCAGCCATCGGTCGAGCTGCGTGACCGTGGCCGGGTCGAGCGCGGCGTCGGTGCCGTAGTGGCGGTCCAGCCCGCCCATCAGCCGCTGCCACGAACGCGCCGGCAGCAGCGCCGGCGCGTAGGCCGTATGGCAGGCGCCGCATTCCTGCGCGTAGGCCGGCGGCACGCGCAGCGGCATCAGGGGTCGGTCGTCGGCCTGCACGGCGGGGGCGGCGAGCAGCGCCAGGCTGGCCAACACGGCCAACGCGGCCGGCATGGCCAGCCGTGCGGTGCGGGCGCCGGTGCGGGTGTGGATTCGGGTGAGCGGGTTCATGGCTTCAGGCTCGTCAGATAGGCCATCACGTCCGCCTTCTCCTAGGCCGTGCACTCGCGCTGCAGCACGTCCTTGCAGTTGCGGCGGAACCACTTGTCGACCTTCGCGGTGTCGGTGAAGGTGGACGGGTTGAACGCCGGCGCCAGCGTGTCGATCGACTTGCCCGTGCCGGCGTGGCGGCCCGGGCGCGTGGGAGGCGCGCCGTGGCACGAGGCGCAGGACCACTCGCCACCGTGCCGGCTGGCGAAGAACATGCGGCCACGCTCGGCCTGGCCCGGCGCACCGGCCGCCGTGCTCCAGCGGTCGAGTTGCTGCGCCGGCGTGGTGTCGGCGGCCCAGGCCGAAGCGGTGGCGAGGGCGCAGGCGGCCAGGGACAGAAGCACGAGAGGCAAGCGCACGGTGAGCTTTCGCGATGTCGATGAGGCGTCATTCTTCGAAGCCCGCCTGAACCGGCGGTGAAGGCGCTGTTCATCGGGTGTTCAGCTTGCGGTGCCCACAATCGCGCGATGGCCCTCGCCTGCCGAACCTCCCGAAACCGCCTTGCGCCCTTGGCCCTGGGCATGCTCGTGGCGTGGTTGCTGGTCGTGCCCGTTGAGGCCGAGGCGCGCGACAACCGCGATCACGACCGCGCACGTGCCGCAATGCAGGCCGGCGAAGTGCTGCCGCTGGGTACGCTGCTCGAGCGCGTGCAGCGCCGCCACCCCGGTCAGGTGCTGGAAGTCGAGCTCGAGCGCGAAGACGGCCGCTGGATCTACGAACTCAAGCTGCTGCAGCCCGGGGGCCAGTTGCTGAAACTCGAGGTCGACGCGGCCAACGGGCAGGTGCTGGACGTGCGGCGCAGGAAGGCCGAGCGGCCGCCTGCATCGCCATGAGGCTGCTGCTCGTCGAGGACGAACCGGCGCTGCGCACGCCCCTGCGCGCTGGCTTGGCCGACGCGGGCTACGCCGTCGACGAGGCCGACAACGGCCGCGACGCGCTGCACCTGGGCCTGACCGAACCCTACGACGCCATCGTGCTCGACCTGGGCCTGCCGCTTGTCGACGGCCTGACGGTGCTGCGCCAGTGGCGCGAGGCCGGCCGCACGATGCCGGTGCTGATCCTCACCGCGCGCGACGGCTGGCACGAGAAGGTCACCGGCATCGACGCCGGGGCCGACGACTACCTGACCAAGCCTTTCCACATGGAGGAGCTGCTGGCGCGCGTGCGCGCGCTGATCCGCCGCTCCCAGGGCCTCGCCTCGGCAGTGCTGCAGCATGGCACGGTGACGCTGGACACGCGCAGCGGCCGCGTCAGCGTGCAGGGCCAGCCCGTGACGCTGACCAGCCACGAGTTCCGCGTGCTCGCCTACCTGATGCACCGCCCGGGCACCGTGGTCTCGCGCCACGAGCTGACCGAGCACCTGTATGCGCAGGACTTCGACCGCGACAGCAACACGATCGAGGTCTTCGTCGGCCGCCTGCGGCGCAAGCTGCCGCCCGACACCATCGAGACGGTCCGCGGGCTCGGTTATCGGCTCGGGGCGCCTGCATGACCCCGGGACCGGGCGGATACGGGCCCGTGCCGTGGTGGCGTTCGTTGCGCATACGCCTGCTGCTGGCCACGTTGGTGGCCCTGCTGGTCGCGCTGGTGCTGGCCGGACTGCTGCTGTCGGGCCTGTTCCGCGAGCATGTGACGCGCCAGTTCGCGCAGTCGCTCACGGCGCAGCTCGACCAGGTCACGACGGCGCTGAGGTTCGACGCCGAAGGGCACCCCAGGGTCGACGAGGCCACGCTCGTCGACCCTCGCTGGGGCCGGCCCTACTCCGGGCTGTACTGGCAGGTCGACCGCG
The DNA here is from genome assembly GCA_025458335.1 of Ideonella sp. Lineage (GTDB taxonomy): Bacteria > Pseudomonadota > Gammaproteobacteria > Burkholderiales > Burkholderiaceae_C > JAIYCR01. The sequence goes on along the minus strand of JALOSQ010000109.1, from coordinate 4,041 downwards.
TCGGTCCGGTCGTCGAGCGCGGCGTGCGACGCTCACGCTCGCTGTGGGACACCACCTTGCAGCCGCCGGACGACACGCTGACCGATGGCGAGGTGCACCGGCACGAGGTGCCCGGCCCGGCGGGCGCCCAGTTGCTGCTGGTGGAGCGCGCCGTGACGAGCGCCGAGGCCGCGCCCGGGCCCTGGCGCCTGATGGTGGCGGCCGACCTGGCGGAGACGCAGGTCGCCCGGGACCGCTTCGACGGCGTGCTGGCGGGGTCGCTCGTCGCGCTCGGGATGCTGCTGATGGGGGCCGCCTGGGTCCAGGTGGCCGTGGGGCTGGCGCCCCTTCGCGCGCTGCAGGCCGCGCTGACCCGCCTGCAGGAAGGCCGCGCGCCGCGCCTGGAAGACCCGGTGCCGGCCGAGGTGCGGCCTCTGGTGGACGGCTTCAACCGCGTGCTCGACCGCAACGACGAGGTGGTGGCACGCGCGCGCACGCAGGCGGGCAACCTGGCCCACGCGATCAAGACGCCGTTGGCGGTCCTGTCGCAGGCCGCTGCTGACGCGCGCCGTCCGGGCGCGGACCCGGCGGGGCTCGCGGCCGTGGTCGACGAGCAGATCGCGGTGGCGCGTCGGCACGTCGACTGGCATCTGGCGCGCGCCCGCGCCGCTGCCGCCCGGGACCGTCCTGGCGCCCAGGTGGCCGTGCATGACGTCGTCGCCGGGCTGTTGCGCGTGATGGAGCGCGTACATGCCGACCGCGAGCTCGACCTCCGCGCCCAGGGCATCGACCCGTCGCTGCACTTCGCCGGCGAGGTGCAGGACCTGCAGGAGATGGTCGGCAATCTCGTCGACAACGCCTGCAAGTGGGCACGTCGCGAGGTACGTGTCGAGGCCCGGCCCGTCGCACTGGCCAGCGAAGGCAGGCTGGAGATCGTGGTCGATGACGACGGGCCCGGCATCGACGAGACACATCGGTCGACAGCCCTCGCGCGCGGCGCCCGGCTCGACGAGTCGGTGCCGGGCACCGGCCTAGGTCTGGCCATCGTGAACGAGCTGGCTGGCCTGTACGGCGGCCAGCTGCGGCTGGCCGCCGCGCCGCAGGGCGGGTTGCGGGCGGTGCTGTCGTTGCCGGGCGGCTGATCGAACTCAAAAGTCGACGCCGAGAAACCCGCACGGGCACGGGCGCTTTCAGGTACCCTCGACTCGCTGATATGCACAAGACCGTCCGCTCATAGGTCTTTCTTCCCGCTCCGGCGTTCTGCCGGCGGTCGAGTCGAATCCCCTCTTGAAGATTTTCTTGGCGTCTCTTCGCTGGGTGCGCTCCTGCGCCCGGCAACTTCGAAAGGAAATCGACATGACGACTGAAACCGGCACCGTGAAGTGGTTCAACGAAGGCAAGGGCTTTGGCTTCATCGCCCCGGACAGCGGCGGCAAGGACCTCTTTGCCCACTTCCGCGAGATCCAGGGCAGCGGCTTCAAGACGCTCAGCGAGAACCAGCGCGTGCAGTTCGAGGTGACGCAGGGCCAGAAGGGCCTGCAGGCGTCGAACATCCGCACGCTGGCCTGAGGCCCGTCGGACCGCCGGAGGTCGGGCAGGCTCGACCTGCGGCACCGGCCTCCCTCGATGAAAGCGCGGCTCGTCCGCGCTTTTCTCTTTGGAACGAAGGGGAGCGCCCGTTGAAGAACCTGCAAGAAGCCACCGAGCGCATCTGCGAGCTCAAGGGCAGCCTGGTCGCGCTCGATGCGCTGGTGCCGGCGCTCGTCGAGGCACTCCCCGGCGCGGCGGGCGCGCGGCTGTTGGCGTCGTTCGACGCCAACGCCGAGGCAGCGCGCACGGCCATGCTCAACGCAGCCATCTCCGATGTCGTGCTGTCGGCCTTCGAGCGCGACGTCGCTCGCACCCGGGTCTTGCTGCAGGGCATCCGGGAGCGTCACCGCGCCGACATGCCCGCAGAGCCCGCCAACGCGTTGCTGCTCACCACCACGCGCATCACCACCTACGTGCAGGCACAGGCCCTGACCCACGCGAGCGGGTTCTTCTTCCGCCGCGGCGACCGGCTGTACCTGGTGACCAACCGGCACGTGTTCTGCGACAGCGCGCACGCCCACTTTCCGGATCGAATCGAGTTCGTCGTGCACACCCACGCGCAGGATCTGGCGCAGCACCGCGTCGTATCGCTGCCGCTCTACCACGACGGCCTCGGGCTGTGGCGCGAAGCCGCCGACAGCGGCGGCGCGGTCGACGTGGCGGCGATCGAGGTCCGGGCGGATCCACTGCCGGTCGATGCCGTGCTGCAGGCCTTCGACGACAGCCACCTCGACCCGCGCGGCGAAGACATCGCGATCGGCGACGCGCTGGCCATTCCCGGCTACCCGCTCGGCTTCCACGACACCGTCCACCATCTCGCGGTGGCGCGCAGCGCGTCGATTGCCTCCGCCTACGGCATCCGCTTCCAACGCCAGGGGCTGTTCCTCACGGATGCGCGCACGCACCGCGGCAGCAGCGGCGCACCCGTCGTGCGGCGTCGCCTGAGGCCCGGATCGGCGCCCACGGCGCTGCCTTGGCAACTGCTGGGCGTGCACTCGACCCGCATGGACATGGGCCCGCGCGACCCGACGCAGGACGAGTCGCTGGGCCTGAACTGTGCCTGGTACGCCGACGTGCTGACGGGGCTCACGGCCGACCGCTGAGACCGTCGGCGATCGCCGATGCCCCCACGCGGGCTAAGCGCCACGAGTGACGGCAACCCCTGCCCCACTCGCGGTATCCCCTAGGAGCCCGGGGGCCAGACAGGCGTACCGTCAAGGTCCGCCTCACCTTCGCGTGTCCTCGACCCGGGGCGCACACGCACAGCAGTTCCATGCTCAGCCCTCCACTTTCGCTGCCCATCTCCCGCATGTTGACCTGGGGGCAGCGCTGGACCGGGCGCCTGCTGTCCTCCGTCTTCGGCTCATCCGGGCCCGAACCCACACCCTCGCGAGGGCCTCCAGCGTTTGCACCCGCCGACGAATGCCGCACGACGATGCGGGACGTGCTCGAGTTGCACGTCATCCCGCGCCTGTTGCAGGTCACGCGGCCCGCCGCCGCAACGGCAACGCCCGAACTGGCCATCCCGCGACCGGCAGCACCCGTGTCCGACGCGGACATCGAAGATTTCGCGCGCCTGTGTGCCGCAGGCGATCGAACGGCGCGCGAGGCCCTGGTCCGGCGCCTGCAGTACGAGGGGCTGCAGCCGGAGAGCGTGCTCGTCGACCTCGTCGCGCCGGCGGCCCGCCACCTCGGCCAGCGGTGGGAAGACGACACCCTCGATTTCGCTTCCGTCACGCTCGGCCTCGTGCAGATGCACGAACTCGTGCATGCCCTCGGGTACGGCGTGCACGACGGGCCTCAGGCATCCGGGGCCGTGCGCCGGGTGATGCTCGCCTGCGCCCCAGGCTCGCAGCACATGCTCGGGCTGTTCATCGTGTCGGAGTTCTTCCGCAAGGCCGGCTGGGAGGTCGTGCTTGAGGTGTCGCCAACCCGCGACGAACTGTGCCGCGCCGTGGCCAACGAGTGGTTCGACCTGGTCGGCCTTTCGGTGGCGATCGACGCCCAGCTCGCCGACTTGCCCGCCCTGATCGGCGGGCTGCGCGCGGCGTCGCGCAGCCCCGGCGTGCCCGTGCTGCTCGGCGGCCCGGCCTTCCTCACGCGAGACCTGCTCGCCGAGTCCTTCGGTGCCCAGTCCATCTGCCGGGACGCCCGCGAGTCTCTGGGCGTGGCCAACGCACTCGTCGCGCGCTAAACCTCGCACCGCGCCGCCGATCTCTGCACCCGGGCGGTGGACATCGTGGTCAGCCGGATGCGCAAGAAGCTCGAGCCGCTGCAGGCGATCAAGACCCTGCGCAACGCCGGCTACACGCTCGCCCTGCCGCGGCTGGGCTGACCCGCGCCCACATGCGCCTGCTGCTCGGCACGCAACTCGACAACGCGCTGCGCCACGGCGCGGGCGCTAGCCAGCCACGCTGACGCTGGCACGTTCGGGCGACGACGGCATCACCCTGCAGGTGCGCGACCACGGGC
>JALOSQ010000108.1 GCA_025458335.1 Ideonella sp. | reverse complement strand
GCGCCGGGTCGTCCAGGCTGTCGGCGAGGTAGTCGGCCAGGTCCTCGTCGGCGATCGGCTTGCAGGACGTCAGGCGCCCGTCGCCGAACACCAGGAAGGGGCGGCCCGCCTGCACCCGCGCGACCTGGCCGGACAGCGACTTGAAGAAGGCGGTGGGCCGCACGATGGTCCAGTCGAGCCCCGAGTCCTGCAGTTCGCGCTCGAACGCCAGCTTCGCGTGCTGGAAGGCGAGCCGCGGCCGCTGCACGCAGATCGCCGACAGCAGCAAGACCTGCGTGACCCCGGCGGCCTGCGCGGCGCGCAGGGCATGGCGGTGGGCCAGGTGATCGATCGCCCATGCCTCCTGCGGCGTGCCGGTGCGCGAGGCCAGACACGAGACCAGCGCGTCGAAGCGTTCGCCTCGGAAGCCTTCCCGAGCGACCGCGGCCGGATCGGTGACATCACCCATTCGCCACTCGAGGCCCGGGGTCGGCGTTTCCGGCCCGGGCCTGGCCGCCCGCCCGAAGGCCACGACCTCGTGGCCGCGAGCCAGCAGGGCGCGCGCGGTGGCACGGCCGATGGTGCCGGTCGCACCGAGCAGCAACACCCGGCGCGGGTGCGTCGATCGCTGGCCGGCCCCGGCCAGGGTCGCGGGGTCGGCGGCCGGCGTCATCGGGGCAGCCGGGGGCATCCTCGAGGCGGGGCCCGTCGCGCGCCGGTGCTCATGGCCCCGGGGACGACCGCGCCTGCACCGTGCCGTGCGGCCACGCGAACACGCCGCCGCCCAGGTGGTGCAGCGTGTGCAGGTCGCGGTTGTCGTCGCGGAACGACCAGCGCCCGCCGCTGAACACGCGGTCGTCGGCGGCCGCCCAGACCACCTCGCCGAACCAGGTGTCGTAGGCGGCCTGCGCATGCGGCTCGGGGATCACGCGGCACTCCACCCACGCGACCGCATCGACGACCAGCGGAAGGCCGAGCACCGGGCCTGCGAAGTGCGCCAGCCCGTGGCGCGCGAACTTGTCGGTGCCGGCCGGCAGGTCACGGCCGGACGCGCTGCCCACCGCGTAGGTCGCGTCCGCGAGCGCCCGTGCGGGCAGGCACAGGCCGAAGCGACCGCTCGCGGCGACCAGCTCCGCGGTGAACGTGCGCTTGTCGATCACGACCGCGATGCGCGGTGGCGTGAACTCGACTGGCATCGACCAGGCCGCCGCCATCACGTTGACGCGGCCGGCGTGCGCGCTCGTCACGAGCACGGTCGGGCCGTGGTTGACCAGCCGGCTGGCGTGGGCGAGGTCGATGTCGCGGCGCACGTCGGCCCCCATCAGCGGACGGCGCGGCCTGCGGCTGCGATGGCGGTGCCGGCCCTGCGCCGCCACCCGGCGCCCCGGCCCACGGACGAGCCGAACGTCGTCACTGTGGCGTGAACCCGCTGGCCTTGATGATGCGCGACCAGGTGGCCGCATAGGCGCGCTCGCGCGACGCGAGCTGCTCGCCCGGCATGTGACCCACGGTCAACCCCATCGCGCTCAGGCGGGCCTGCACGTCGGGCACCGCGACGACCTTGGCCAGTGCGGCCGAGAACTGCTCGAGCGCTGCACCTGGCGTGCCGGCCGGCGCGAAGAAGCCGTAGTACGGCACGTCCTCGAAGCCGGTCACCCCCAGTTCGGCGAGCGTCGGCACGTCGGGCATCACCGCCTGGCGCTTGTCGCCCATCACGGCGACCACGCGGACCCGGCCGGCCTTGTGCTGCTCGATGAAGTCCGGAATCGAGCCCACGCCCGCGGCGATCTGGCCGCCCAGCATGTCGTTGATCATCGGCGCGCTGCCCCGGTACGGCGCGGCGACCAGGTCGAGCTTGTTGCGCTCACCCAGGACCTTGACCAGGAACTCGGGCACCGATGCCGGGGCGGGCACGCCAACGACGCCCTTGCCGCCGCCCGCGCTGCGCACCCATTGCACGTAGTCGGCGTACGAGCGTGCCGGGGTCCCGCTGCCCAGGGCGAGCGAGTTCACGAAGGTGGCGAAGCCCGCCACCGGCACGAAGTCCTTGGCGGGCTCGAAGCCCGGCGCCTTGACCACCAGCGGCAGGATCGAGATCGTGTGGTCGTGCGAGATGAACACCGTCAGCCCGTCGGCCGCAGCGCCCTTGAGTGCCTGCGCAGCCAGCTGCCCGCCGGCGCCCGCCTTGTTCTCGACCACCACGGTCGCGCCGAGCTCCTCGCGAAGGCGCTCGCCGAGCAGGCGCGCGATCGCGTCGGTGCCGCCGCCGGCCGGAAAGCCCACCAGGACGCGCAGCGTCTTGCCGGCGTAGGCGGGGTAGGCGGACTGGGCCAGGGCTGGCCGGATGGCCAGGGGCGCCAGGCCGACGGCCGCCGCGGCGGCTGCGCCAGCCATCAGGCGGCGGCGGGTGGGGTGGGACATCGCAGGCTCTCCTTCGACGACAGGGTCAGGAGCCCGATTCTGTCGCGTGCGACGCCTGGCCGGAAACGACGAGGCCCCGGGCCGTCGTGACGGCCCGGGGCCTCCGGAGGCTGGCGCAGCCGGGGCAGCCTTCAGCGGCCTCGGGCCATCCTCACCGGCGGTTCGCCTTGAAGTCCGTGAACACGCGGGTCTGGACGCGGCGAATCTCGTTCGGGATGTCGCGCATCACCGCCATCTTCTTGATCTCGCTCTCAGGCGGGAAGATGGTCGGGTTGCTCGCCAACTCCGGCTTGACGAACTGCTTGGAGGCCGCGTTCGGGTTGCCGTAGAACACCTCGTTCGTGAGCGACGCATGCACCTCGGGGCGCAGGATGTAGTTGATGAACGCGTGCGCCTCGGCCACGTTCTTCGCATCCTTCGGGATCGCCATGCTGTCGAGGAACATGGTCGCGCCGCGCGGCGGGATCAGCGGCTTGATCGTGAAGGTCTTCTTGGCCTCCTTGGCGCGCTGGTTGGCGATGTTGAAGTCACCCGAGTAGCCCAGCGACACGCAGATCGAGCCCTGCGCCAGGTCGTTGATCGGGCCCGGCGAGAAGATGCGGGTGACGTTGGGGCGTGCGGCCATCAGGACCTTGCGCGCCTCGTCGTAGTCCTTCGGGTTGGTGCTGAAGCCGTCCTTGCCGGCGTAGATGAGCGCCACCGGCACGACCTCGCTGGCCGAGTCGAGGATGTGGATGCCGCAGCTCTTGAGCTTGCTCGAGTACTCGGGCTTGAAGATCAGGTCGAGCGGGTTCTCGGGCATCGGCGTGCTGCCCAGGACCTGCTTGACGCGGTCCTCGTTGATGCCGATGGTCACGAAGCCCCACATCCAGTTGACGAGGTGCTTGTTGCCCGGGTCCGACTCGGCCAGCTTGGACAGGATTGCCGGGTCGAGGTTCTTCCAGTTCGGGATCAGGTCGCGGTTGAGCGGCTGGAAGATGCCGGCGCTGATCTGCTTGGCCGCGAAGTGCGCGCCCGGCACCACGATGTCGTAGCCCGTGCGGCCGGCCACCAGCCTGGCGTGCAGCGTCTCGTTGCTCTCGATCGTGGCGTCGTACTTGACCTTGATGCCGGTCTCTTTCTCGAAGTTCTTGATCACGTCCGGGCCGATGTAGTCGGCCCAGTTGTTGATGTTCAGCGTCCGGTTGCCGGTCGCCTGCTGGGCCAGCGCCGACGCGCTGCCGAGGGCCAGGGCACCCGCCACGGCCGCGGCGGCGAGGGTCGCGGCGCGGCGCTGGCGGCTGAACGCGGAAGGGGCGGGACGGGAAGCGGTCACGAGCGGCTCCTGTGGTGGCGTGAGGGAGGACCTGGGCGCCCGGCACGACTCACCCCCGGGCGGGCCGGATTGTGGAGTCGGGGTTCGGGTTCCCCACCGCAGAATGGTTTTTCGCCGCGAAGTTCCCGTGGGGCGGACGCGACACCGCGGCGGTGCCTCGATGCGCCGGGCGATGGCAGCCCGGGCATGGCCGCCGGGGTCATCGTCGCCGCGAACCCGGGGCTCCACCGTGCCGGGCGGAGCGCACAGGCTTCAAGGGCGCCGCCGGCGCACCAACGCACCCGCCGCGGCGGCCAGCGCCAGCAGCCAGCCGGCCCCGAGGGCACCGCCACCACCGCTGTCGGCGCCGGGCGCCGGGGCGGGCGAACCACCCGGCGGCGGCGTCACGCCCGCCACCGACCCCTGGAGGGCGACGCTGCGGCTGAAGTTGGCGGTGCCGATGCGCAGCTGCAGTTCGAGCGTGGAGGCCGCCGAGGCCGCGGCAGAAGCGAGGTACCGCACCGACACGGTGCAGGTGCCGGCGGCCGCGAGCGTCTGACCCGCGCAGCCGTTGGCGGCCAGGCTGAAGCCGTTGACCGGCGGCGACGAGGTCGTGGCCGCCGCGCCGCCGAGGCGGGTGCCGCGCACCTCGAGCTGCTGGCCGCCGCCGGTGGCCGTGACCGCGTGCTGGAGCGTGATGACCTCGGTGACCTCGGCACCGACGGCTGGCGCGGTCAGGGCGAGCGTGGAGGCACTGGTGCGCGGCACGTCGGCGACGTACGCGGCGAGGTGCTCGATCTGCTGCTCGTTGAGCGCCCGGTACTGGCTCATGTCAGGCACCCGGTTGATGCCGCGCACGATCAGCGTGCCGGCCTGGTCGAAGCTGACGTCGCCCCAGGGGGTGCTGCCGAACCGCTGGACGCGCAGCTGCTGGACCTGGCCGTGGCAGTTCTGGCACGCGGCAGTGAACGCCTGCCCCGAGAAGTTGGCGGTGTCCAGGTACAGGTCCCGGCCCGTCATCGGGTCGCCCTGCGCCCGCGCGAGGCCCGGCAGCAAGAGGAGCGCGGCGAACGAGGCCAGGGTGACCAGGGCGAGGCCGACGGTGCGCTTGCGGTCGCGGCGGGCACGGGGCGGGGGCAGGCGGGTAGGGGTCATGGACAGGCTCGCGGCGGGCGTGCGCCGCGACGGGCTCGATCCCGTGCGGCTCGTGGCCGATCCCGCATTGCACCGCCGCCCGGGGAGGTCGCGGGCGGCGAAGGTGTTACACGTCGTGTTCCAAGGCCCCCGCGTGGTATCGGCTCGTCACGAGTCGATGGCGCCGCCCCACGACGCAGCGGTCCAGCCGCCGGCCGCTCTCACGAGGCGAACAGCCCGCGGTGCTGCTCGCGCAGCAGGTTCTTCTGGACCTTGCCCATCGCGTTGCGCGGCAACTCCCCCGCCACCAGCACGCGCTTGGGGACCTTGTAGTTGGCGATGCGCGACTTGACCGCCGCGACGGCCGCGTCCTCGGCAACGGTCGCACCCGGGCGCGCGATCACCACCGCGACCACCGCCTCGCCGAAGTCCGGGTGCGGCACGCCGATGACGGCACTCTCGGCCACCCCCGGCAGCTCGTTGAGCACGCCTTCGACCTCGGCCGGGTAGACGTTGTAGCCGCCGCTGATGATCAGGTCCTTGCTGCGGCCCACCAGGGTGAGCACGCCCTGCTCGTCGAGCCGGCCGACGTCGCCGGTGCGGAACCACAGGTCCGGGGTGAAGTCCTCCGCGGTCTTCTCGGGCATGCGCCAGTAGCCCTTGAACACGTTGGGGCCGCGCACCTCCACGCCCCCGACCTCGCCGGCGGGCAGCAGCTGCCCCTTGTCGCCCACGACGCGCACCGAGACGCCGGGCAGCGCGCGGCCGACCGTGCCGGCGCGGCGCTCGCCGTCCTCCGGCCGGTAGGGGTTGGAGGTGAGCATCAGCGTCTCGCTCATCCCGTAGCGCTCGAGGATGGTGTGGCCGGTGCGCTCGCGAAACTCGTGGAAGGTCTCCGCCAGCAGCGGTGCCGAGCCGCTGACGAACAGGCGCATCCCGGCGCATGCTTCGCGCGTGAAGCCCGGCTCGGCCAGGAGCCGCACGTACATCGTGGGCACGCCCATGAAGACGGTCGCGGTTCGCAGTCGCTCGATCGTCGCGCGTGGGTCGAAGCGCGCGAACCACACCATGCGCGTGGCCGACAGCAGCGCGGCGTGCAGGGCCACGAACAGGCCGTGCACGTGGAAGATGGGCAACGCGTGGACCAGCACGTCGCGCCCCTCGCGCCCGGCGAAGCCCCAGGCCTCGTGCAGCGTGCGCGCATTCGATCCCAGGTTGCCGTGCGTAAGCATGGCGCCCTTGCTGCGGCCAGTGGTGCCGCTGGTGTAGAGGATCGCCGCCAGGTCGTCGGCCTGGCGCGGCACCACCTCGTGCACGTCGGATCGGCCGGCGGCGCGGTCGAGCAGCGTGCCGGTGCGGTCGTCCCCGAGCGTGAAGACGTGCGCCACGCCGGCCTTGAACGCGATCTTGCTGACCCAGCCGAAATGGCGCGGCGCGCAGACCACCACCGCGGGCTCGGCATTGCCGACGAAGTACTCGATCTCGGCGCTCTGGTAGGCGATGTTCAGCGGCAGCGCGACGTGACCGCTGCGCAGGACCGCCAGGTACAGCATCAGCGCCTCGACGCTCTTGTCGACGTGCATCGCCACGCGCGAGCCCGGCGGCAGCTCGAGCCAGCCCAGCAGGTTCGCGATCATCGCCGAGCCGCGCTCGAGGTCGCGCCAGGTGTAGGCCAGCGGGGCGGGGGTGTCCGCAGTCTCGACCGCGATCGCGTCGAGGTCCGTCGGGAAGGCCCGGCGCAGCGCCGAGTACAGGTTCGCGTGGGATTTCATGGACGCAACGGTACCGGGATCGGCTGACGCCTGTCTGCCGATCCCGTCAAGGGCACGTCGAGTCCGTCACGCCGGACCCGCGCGCCGTTCGCTGCTCAGTCGAGCTTGGCGCCGGAGGCCTTGACGACCTCGGCCCAGCGCTGGATCTCCGCGCTCACGAAGCGGCCGAAATCCGCGCCCCACAGGTTGGGGGACTCGGTGCCGAGGCTGGTCCACTGCGCGCGCAGCTCGTCGGAGGCGAGCGCCTTTCGCATCTCGGCCTGCATCGCGGCGATCCCGTCGGCCGGGGTGCCCTTGGGCGCCCAGATGCCGTACCAGGTGGCCACCTTGTAGGTCGGCACGCCGCCCTCTGCCGCGGTCGGGATGTCGGGGAAGCCCGGCGCACGCTTGTCCGCGGCGACCGCGATGGCTCGCAGGCGGCCGCCGCGGATGTGCCCGGCGCTCGACCCCAGGCCGTCGAACATCATGTCGACCTGACCGGCGATCAGGTCCTGCAGCGCCGGACCCGCGCCGCGGTACGGGATGTGGGTGATGAAGGTCCTGGTCTGCTGCTTGAAGAGCTCCCCGGCCAGGTGGTGCGAGGTGCCGTTGCCGGCCGAGCCGTAGTTCAGCCGCCCCGGGTTGGCGCGCAGGTGAGCCAGCAGCTCGGGCAGCGTCCTGGCCTGCACCTTGGACGGGTTCACCACGATGACCTGCGGGACGCTCGACACCAGCCCGACCGGGACGAAGTCGGCCTCCAGGTTGTAGTCGAGCTTCGGGTACATCGACGGGGCGATGGAGTGGTGCACCGCGCCCATGAAGTAGTTGTGCGCGTCCGGCGCAGCCTTGGCGGCGATGCCGGCGCCCAGCGTGCCGCCCGCGCCCCCCTTGTTGTCGATCACGAACTGCTTGCCGGTGTTGCGGGTCATGGCGGCGAACAGCGGGCGGGCGAACGTGTCGGTACCGCCGCCCGGCGGGAAGGGCACCACGATGGTCACGGGCCGCGCCGGCCAGGCGGCGGCGAAGGCGCTGGGCAGGGCCAGGACGGCCGGCGTGGCGGCCAGGAGTTGGCGGCGGGTCAGGTGGGTCATGGCGATGTCTCCTCTTCGTGGGCGTGGCGTCGACGGCCGCCGCATCGGCGCGGCATCGATGCGGCG
>JALOSQ010000107.1 GCA_025458335.1 Ideonella sp. | reverse complement strand
GCGTTGCGCTACTTCAGGCCGCTCACGTAGCTCGCAACCGCCTTCATCTCGAGCTCCGTGAGCTTCGAGGCGATCGTGTGCATCACCGCGTTGTCGTTGGTGCGCTCGCGCTTGTTGAACTGACGCAGCTGGTTCTCGACGTACTGGGCGTGCTGGCCGGCCAGCCGCGGCAGCGTCTCGGTGCCGTGGCCTTGAGGCCCGTGGCAGCTGGCGCACGACGCCACGCCCGAGAAGGGGTTGCCGCGCATGTAGACGAACCGGCCCACCTGGGCCAGCTCGGGGTCGTCGACGGCATGTGCCTTGGTCGGCCGCGACTCGTAGAACGCACCGAGCGCCGCGAAGTCCTCGGGCGTCAGGTCCTCGACCATCGGCTGCATCGTCGTGCTCTTGCGGCGACCGCTCTTGTAGTCGGCCAGCTGCCGCTTGATGTAGGTGGCGTGCTGTCCGGCCAGGCGAGGGAAGACCGGGCTCGAGCTTTCGCCGTCGGCCCCGTGGCACAGGAAGCACTTGCCCTGGACGATCTCCTCGACACGGGCCTGCTTGGGGTCGGCGGCCTCGGCCGGTTGGAACGCGCCTGCGGCCAGCACCAGGAAGGCCGCGAGCACGGTCGGCAGGAACACGCGGGGCTTGGGCATGCGGTGACTCATCGGGGCGTTGGACGATGGGATGTGGCGCGCGTGGGGCGAGGCGGCGCCGGCACGGCGCGGCGCCGCTGCCTCAGGGCTTGATGTAGGCCGCGCCTTCCTTCTGCAGCTTGGCGATCCGCACCACGCCCGAGGGCGTGAAGTCCACCTCCTGGATGAACTGGTCCCGCTTGAGGTTGCGGTTCTGCAGGGTGATCTCGCAGACCTCGAACTTCACCCCGCGGTTCTTGAGCGCCGCGACCGTGGTGGCGAAGCTGTTCTCGTTGCGGTCCTTCATGCCCTCCATCAGGAAGTCGACGCCGAAGGCATGGGTCACCACGGTGATCATCGCCTTGGGGTCGACGTCGAGGTGGTTGCGGATGTTGCGCAGGCCCGCGAGCGCCTGGCTGGCGGTGTCGTTGATATGGTAGACGACCTTGTCCTGCGCGAACGAGGTCGCGGTCAGAGCCGCGAGGGTGGCGGCGACGATGAACGATCGGATCGGCATGACGAGCTCCTGGTACGAGAGAGTCGAGAGCTTGAGGGCGCGACGCATCGGCATCAAGCGGCGATGCCCGGGTTGCCGGCCATGCCGGCGATCTTGGGGGTGTTGATCTTCCGCGTGGACACGCGGGGGTTGGCCTTCAGCCAGGTCTCGACCACTTCCCAGACCGGCTTGTTCCCGGCCCGGGCGGCCTCCTCGGCCACCGGCGCCCAACCGGCCACCTTGTAGGACTTGCCAGCCTCGATCGGCTGGCCCTTGAGCCGCATGTCGCTGATGCGCGACCCCATCGAGGCCATGGGATCGATCGCGTAGGTCAGGCCGCCGACACGAACCATGTCGCCGCCCTGCTGGTAGTACGGGTCGGGGTTGAAGAGGTTGTCGGCCACGTCCTCGAGCACGGTCTTGATCATCTCGCCGGACATCGAGGTGACCGTCGCGTACGGGTAGGTGATCGCGAGCTGGTCCATCAGCAGCTCGCGCGTGATCGTGTCGCCCGGAAGCAGGCTGGTGCCCCAGCGGAAGCCAGGCGAGAACGCGATGTCGGCGCCCTGCACGTCGATGAGCGCGTCGCACACCAGCTGGTCCCAGCTGCCGTTGAAGTTGCCACGCCGGAACAGCAGCCCGTCGGTCACCGCGAGCTTCTCGGACAGCTTGGCCTCGTAGGGGGCGCGGATCTTCGTGATCAACGCGTCCATCTCGGGGTCGGCCTTGAGCTGGTTGGCGAACACCGGCAGCAGCCGGTAGCGGAAGTCGGTGACCTTGCCGCCGCTGACCTGGAAGTCCATCAGCCCGAGGAACTTGCCGTTGCTGCCGGCGTTGGTCACCAGCGTCGTGCCGCCGGCGTTCTTGACCGGCACGGCCACCGGCACGCCGTCGTGCGTGTGACCACCGAAGATCGCGTCGATCCCGCGCACGCGCGAGGCCATCTTGAGGTCGACGTCCATGCCGTTGTGCGAGATCACGACGACGACCTGCGCCCCCTTGCCGCGCGCCTCGTCGACGGCCTTCTGCATGTCGGCGTCGCGGATGCCGAACTCCCAGTCGGCCACCATGTAACGCGGGTTGGCGATCGGCGTGTATGGGAACGCCTGGCCGACGATGGCACAGGGCACGCCGTTGATCTCACGGATCACGTAGGGCGCAAACACCGGGTCGCCGAAGTCGGCGGTCTTGATGTTCTGCGCGACGAAGTCGACGCGGTGCGCCGCTGCACCGCTGCCCGTGCCGCCCTTGAAGTCCTTCTCGACGATCTCCTTGACGCGCTCCATGCCGTACGTGAACTCCCAGTGGCCGGTCATCACGTCGACGCCGAGCGCCTTGCACGCATCGACCATGTCCTGCGCATTGGTCCACAGCGCGGTTGCCGAGCCCTGCCAGGTGTCGCCGCCATCGAGCAGCAGCGCCCCAGGGCGGCTCGCCTTGAGTTGCTTGACCAGGGTGGCCAGGTGCGCAAACCCGCCGACCTTGCCGTAGCGGCGAGCGGCCTTCTCGAAGTCGAGGTAGGTGAAGGCATGCGCCTCCGCGCTGCCCGGGGCGATCTTCGCGGCCTGCAGCAGGCGCTGCCCCACCAGGTGGGGCCACTGGCCGGCCATCGAGCCGATACCCAGGTTCACGCTCGGCTCACGGAAGTAGATCGGCTTGAGCTGCGCGTGGCAGTCGGTCATGTGCAGGAACGACACCGCGCCCGGCCCCTTGAAGGTCGGCGGCAGGTCATACAGCCCGCGCTGGGCCGTGGCGGCGTCCGCGTCGGCGTAGCGACCGAGCGCGAGGCCGGCCACCGACGCCGCCGAGAGCACTTGCAGGAACTCGCGCTTGGTCAGGCTCATGATGATGATTCAGTCGTGACTGATGTTCGGGGGATGAAAAAGCCCGCGGCTGCGGGCTTGTCGGAGGACGCCGGCCCGAGCGGTCGGGGCCTCACTGGTTGATCGGCGACTTCGGGTCGAGCAGCAGGGCCATGATGTGCCGCAGCTGCGTCTCGTCGAGGATGCCCATGTGGCCGAAGCGCGGCATGTTGGAACACGCGGCGTATGACTTGCTGTTCCACAGCTTGGCCCAGGTGTAGCGCACGATGCCCTCCGAGACCGGGCTCGTCGGGTCGGTCACACCGCGGTTCTTGCCGTAGTTGTACAGGCTCGGCCCGATCGTGCCGTACGAGAGCTCCTCCTTGGAGATCTGGTGGCAGTTGTAGCAGTTGCCGCCGTTGGCGCTCGTCGCGGTGGAGGTGTCGGTCCAGGTCAGGCCGCGGCCGCTCTGGGCGATCCTCTCGCCTTGCTTCCAGTCACCGATGAAGTTGTTGTTGGCCGGCCACTTGACCGCGTCGAGCGCGGTCTTCTGGATGCGGGCGATCACCTCGTCGGGCGGCGCCTTCTCGGACGAGCAGGCGGACTGCCCTTCGTCCTGACGGATGCGATCGACCTTGGCGATGCCCTGGTCGCGGAACGAGGCCTGGATCATCTGCGCCGCCTGGGCGTCGAGTTCGGCACCCGAGGGCAGCGAGGCGCATGCAGCCAAGAGGACCGTGGAACCGGCGGCTGCCGCGGCGATGGCGAGGCGAGTCTTGTTGAACATCATGTCGGGCCTCCGCTCAGCGCTTGATCGACGGCGCGATCGACTCGGCGCCCTTGGCATTGACGCCCATGTACATCGCCAGCGCGATCGTCACGTCCGAACCGAAGTGCGGGAACGGGAAGCGCTGCTGGCGGAAACAGTCGTTCAGGCGCAACTGCATGCCCCACATCTGGCCGTTGCTCACGCGGTACGCCGGCCAGGCCGCGAAGCCGACCCCGTCGCCCGGGTTCTTGGTGAGGTTGGGCAGGTCCTGCAGGCGGATGCGCTTGCCGTCGCTGGCGTGACAGGTGGCGCAGGAGAAGTCATGCGTGCCGCCCTGGAAGAAGAAGGCCCGCTTGCCCAGCTCGTAGAAGCGCTTCTCCTCCGGGTGCTGGTTGGGCAGGTTGAAGCGCATGCCGCGAGACTGTCCGGCGATCCAGGTCGCCAGCGCCGTGACGTTCGCCTGCTCGCCGCGGCCGAACGGCGTCTTCGCGATCTCGGCGCCGTTCAGGCCCTGCAGGGTCTCCATGCAGGTGACCAGCCGCGTCTCGAGGTCCTGCACGCGCTTGGTGTCGGGGAAGTAGCGCGGCAGCTCGACGAAGGCACCCTTGACCACACCGGGCCCCTTGCCGAGGTCGCATTGCTCGAGCGAGGCGTTCTTCGGGCCACGCTTCTTCTTCCAGAGCTCCTCGCCCTTGGCCTCGTAGAGCTCGGCGGGATTGCCGTCCTCGAGCATCTTGCGGTACTCGGCAATACCGTCGGCGGTGGACTTGGGCTGGGCGGCCGCGCTCGTGGCGGCCAGCGTCGCGGCGGCGAGGACACCGGCGACGCCTGCAAGGGGGTGGATCCGGATCATGGGTCTCCTCATGGACCGACGGCGTCACCGTCGGAGGTGGCGGTCAGAGGAGTGCCGCCCGGCGGGCGTCGCTCCATCAGCCTGCGCTTATTCTTTTTGCAAGTCCGGAACTTGAACACCGGACCTTCACGATCGGGACAAGCCCGTAGGCATGCCGATCGCGGCCTGCAGGTCAGGATCCAGTCAGGTCCGTGCCCGCGCACTGCCGGCACGCCCGACGGGATGCCGGCGCGCCTCGTCCTCTGTCGGGCGAGGGCGCCGGCGGCAACGTCAGGTCACCGTCGCTTCGTCGGTACGGCTGTCGCCCTTGTTGTCCTTCCAGGTGATCGTCACCTTGTCGCCCGCCTTGGCGCCCTTGACCGAGAACTGCAGGAACGGGTTCTTGGACACCGCGGGGCCCCACTCGGCCGTCATCACGGTCTTGCCGTTGTGGGCGGCGGTCACCTCCTGGATGAACCAGGCGGGAACCACGTTGCCGGAGGAGTCGCGGCGCTGGCCGGTCTCCATCTCGTGGCTCATGAGAACGCGAACGGTGGCCTTGTCGCCTGCGGCTTGGGCGCGGATGCGCATCGGGTCTGCCATGGGGAACTCCTTGATCTGAGAAATGGGTCGAGGGACTTCGGTCTGGGTCTCGGGACCTCGCGAGGCTCGGTCCGTGGGCAAGGCGCGAAACCGGCCGCAGAAACGGCCTCGGGTTGCCGCTTACCCGCCGCAGCCGCCGAGCGTGACCTTGACTTCCTTCTGAGCGAACATGACCTTCCCGTCGGCCATCATGGCCACGGCAAAGACGTTGGACGACTGCCCCATCTTCACGCGGGTCGTGACGCTGGCATCGACCGCGTCGGTCAGATCGAAGGCCGCTGC
This sequence comes from Ideonella sp., assembly GCA_025458335.1. Lineage (GTDB taxonomy): Bacteria > Pseudomonadota > Gammaproteobacteria > Burkholderiales > Burkholderiaceae_C > JAIYCR01. Next base: position 11,495 of record JALOSQ010000107.1, on the reverse strand, counting down.
CAGCACGTTCGGGTTCTTCTCGACGAGCAGCAGCATGCGCTTGACGCCGGGCAGCGAGGTCGACGCCCCCAGCGGCACGACGGCGCCGTTCTCCGCGATGTCCGGCCCGGTGATGGTCACGTCCTTGCTCTCGGCAGGCGCCGAGGCGCCGAGCGCCTTCATCAGGTCGGCCATGTTCTTGGCCTCGAACGCCGCCTTGTTCCAGGCTGCCAGGGCGGTCTGCGGCAGCGCGCCCAGGCCGGCCAGAAGGCCCGCCACGGTGGCGCTGCGCTTGAGCATCTCGCGTCGCGTCTGCATCGTCATCTCCTTGTGAATGCTTTCGAACGTTCCACCCGGGCTGCGGTCGCCCGACTTACCTGCGCGCACCCTCGGCGAGCCACTGCGCAATGGCCTTGGCGTCAGCGTCGGGAATCGTCTGGCCCGGCATCGGGATGTTGCCCCAGACCCCGACGCCGCCTTCCTTGATTTTGCCGAGCAGATACGCCATCGCATCGGGTCGCGACCCGTGCTTACCCGCGATCTCGCGGAAACCCGGGCCGACGATCTTGGTGTCCGCACCGTGGCAGACCATGCAATTGTGCTTCTGAGCGAGGGCGAGCGCAGCGGCGCCGGCGGACGGCGCGGCGGCGGCGACGACGGCCGGCCGCGCGGCGGGCGCGGCCCCGGCCGGCCTCGTCGTGTCGGCGCCCAACTGCGGCCCCACGATGCGGTTCTGCTCCGCCAGGTTGCCGTGGGCATTGCGGGCGAAATCCGGAAGGAACGACGCGAGCTTGGGCTCGGTTGCGCAGTTGGTCATGCACGCGGTCGTGCGCACGTCGGGCACGCGGCCCTTGTTGCCCATGGTGGCGCCCGGCCACATCGCGTGATCGGTCGTCTTGCCGTTGCGGTTCGGCAGCAGCGCCTGGACCTCGGCGATGTTGCGGTCCGACAGCACGAAGTCGTCGGGGACGATGCCACCCATGTTGAGGATGTAGGCAGTCACCCCGTAGACCTCCTCGACCGTCAGGGTCTTCGGCGCCGTCCACGGCATCGCGCGGTTGATGTAGTCCCACAGCGTCGACACTGTCGACAGCTTCATCAGCGTGGTCCGCCCCGGGAAGCTGTCGTCGGTCAGCCGCGCGACGCGGCCGGTGCGGATGTCGTCCTTGGTGGTGCCGCCCACGATGGGGCTGAACACCTCGTTGGACTCGCCGAAGACACCGTGGCAGGAGGCGCACTTGCTCTCCCACACGTCCATGCCCTTGGCGACCGACCCCGAGCCCGCCGGCAGCCCCTTGAAGTCGGGGCGCACGTCGATGTCCCAGGCCGCGACCTCCTTGGGGGTGGCCGGCCGGCCGATGCCGGGAAAGGCCGTCGATTGCGCCCAGGCGGCCCCGGCGGCGATGAGGCCCACCAGGGTCGTCGCGGTGGCCACCCACCCGCGAGCACCGGCGCGAACCGGGCCCCGGCCCGGGCGCCGCTCAGGAGAGCTGAACATTCTTGACCTCCCCACTCTCCTGCACGAGCCAGGTCTGGATCGCGTTGTTGTGATAGATCGACCGCGACCCGCGGACCCGGCGCAGCGCCTGGTAGGTCGGCTGCACGTAGCCGGTGTCGTCGGTGGCGCGGCTCTGGATCAGGGTGGGCTTGCCGTCCCAGACCCAGTCGATGTTGAACCGGGTCAGGCACTTCGACATGACCGGTTCCTGTGGGCATCAGGTCGACGTAGTGGAGCACCTCGTCCTTGGCGCCATAGGGCATGTCGCCCACCTCGATGCGCCGCAGGTACTTGACCCAGCTCACCCCCTGCACGCCGGGCACCACGAGCCGCAGCGGGTAGCCGTTCTCGGGGCGCAGCATCTCGCCGTTCTGGCCGTAGGCGACGAGCACCTCGCCCGACTCGACCAGCTCCATCGGGATCGTGCGGGTCATGCTCGAGCCGTCCGCGCCTTCGCCGAGCACATAGCGGCCGCGCTTGTAGTCGACCCCCGCCATGTCGAGCAGGATCTTCAGCGGCACACCGGTGAACTCCGAGCAGCTGATCATCCCGTGGCTGTACTGCACGGTGGGCACCGCCACGTTGCCCCACTCCATCCCGCTGTTGGCGCCGCACTCGATGAAGTAGAAGCGGCTGACCTGCGGCAGCCGCATCAGCTCGTCCATCGTGAAGACCTTCGGCGTGCGGACGATCTTGTCGTCCGATCCGTTGATCATCAGGCGATGCTTGGACGGGTCGATGTCCCACCAGCCCTGGTGATGGCGTTCGAAGTGCAGGCCGGCCGGCGTGACGATGCCGAACAGCGACTGCAGCGGCGCGAACGACACCGAGGCCTGGGTCGTCTGGGTCAGGCCGGGGCTCTGGCGGCGCTGCACGTTCGACTCGTACTTCGACGGCTTGCCGTAGCCGTCGGTCACGACCGGCTGTCCCAGGCCGACGCTGTGCGCCGGCAGCTTCAGGATGTTCGGGTCGCCGCCCTCGGCGGGCACCGGGTTGGCCGCGGCGTGCGCACCGCCGGCGACCGTGGCCGCGGCCGCCCCGGCGAACGCGTGGCGGATGAAGTCGCGGCGGCCCTGCTTGCCCTCGGCGAACACCCGCCGAATGCCGTCACGGTCGAGAAAGTTCTCCGGCGCCTTGATCAGGCGGCCTGGCGCATGGCGATCAGCGGACACGATGTCTCCTTCCCGGCCAGGCGCGGCGCGCGGCTGCCGGGCCTTTGCGAGGCCCCCGGATGCGCGTAGACATCCGGATATAAGCACAAACGAATGTTATGGCCGGACGACGCAGCGACCGATCCCGAGAAAACCCCTAAGCCCTCGAGGGGCTCCCGGTCAGGCCCGAGTCAGGCCGATACCCCAACCGGGCGCCTGACCGACTCAGCCCTGTCCCATGATCGACGCGGTGGCCACCAGTTCGTCGAACAGGGCCATCGACACCGCGCCGGACACCGCGTATGGGTCGAGCACCGCACGCTCCGAGTACTTCAGCAGCAGTCCAGGATTCAGGCGGCTGACGTTGACCTGGCCCATTGACCAGCCGGCGAAACGGCGCTCGCCGATCTCGTCGTAGGCCAGCAGCATGACGTCCTGGTGCCGAGGGTCGGCCGCGATGCGGTTGTACAGCGCACTCACCGCGAGGCGCCCTCCCTCCAGCACCTGCAGGAAGATCCCGCCCGAGAAGCACAGCACGCCCGTGATGCCGGCCGGCACGTTGTTGGCCTTGGACTTCTTGAGGATCGCCAGCAGCGTGTCCTGGTCGACCGAGGGGACCGCGCGGCTCGCGTACATGAGGCGCACCAGCATGTGGGTTCTCCGTTGACGGCGCTCAGCCGTTCTTCTTGCTCAGCAGCGACAGGAACTCGCGACGCAGGTTGGCGTCCTTCAGGAAGGCGCCGCGCATCACGCTGTTGGTCATCATCGAATCGCTGTCCTTGACACCGCGCCAGTGCATGCAGAAGTGGTCGGCCTCCATCACGATGGCCAGGCCATCCGGCTTGACGCGCTCCTGCAACTCGTTGGCCAGCATCGTCACCGCCTCCTCCTGGATCTGCGGCCGGTTCATGATCCACTCGCAGATGCGCGCGTACTTGGACAAGCCGATCAGGTTGGAGAACTCGTTGGGCAGGATGCCGATCCACACGCGGCCCATGATCGGGCACAGGTGGTGCGAGCAGGCGCTGCGCACCGTGATGGGGCCGACGATCATCAGCTCGTTCAGCCGCTCGACGTTCGGAAACTCGGTGACCGAGGGCATCGGCACGTAGCGACCCTTGAACACCTCCTGCACATACATCTTGGCCACTCGTTTGGCGGTTTCCTGGGTGTTGTGGTCGCTGTCGGTGTCGATCACCAGCGCGCGCAGCACCTCCTGCAGCTTCTCGGCGACCTCGGCCTGCAGCTCCTCGAGTTCGCCGTCCTTCACGAACCCCGCGATGTTGTCGTTGGCGTGATAGCGGCAGCCGTTGGCCACGAGCCGGTACCGGATGCGCTCGGAGGCCGAGAGGCGCGCCAGTTCGTCCTCGTTGCGGAAGATCGGGGTGGCAGAGTCGACAGGCATGGCAGCGGACGTCGAGGGCAAACGCGGGTCGGACAGCGTACTCCTTTCCGGGCAGCGGCGGGTGTCCAATCGCATTGACACCTTGCCCCATGGCTGAATCCCCGCCCATCCCGGCCCCCGCCGCGCCCCCGGCGCGCACGGGCGCGCCGACACATGCGCCTCACGGCCGTCCGCTTGCCCTGCAGCTGCTCGCGGCGGCCGAAGCACTCGGTCAGGTCATGGCCGGGCGCGGCCTCGATCGCGCCCTCGATCGCGTCGCCGACGCGGAGCGCCCGGGCGTGCAGGCGCTCGCCTACGAGGCACTGCGACGGTGGGGCGCGGCGCGATGGATGCTCGGCCGCCTGGCCGAGCGGCGCCCCGCACCGGCGCTGGGTCACCTGCTGACCACGGCCTTGGCCCTGTCGCAACCGGGCTCGGGCGCGCCCTTGTTCGCGCCGCACACGGTCGTCGACCAGGCGGTCGAAGCGGCGCGCCGGCTCGGCGGCGCCGCGGCCGCGCGCTTCGCCAACGCCGTGCTGCGGCGAGCCCAGCGCGAGGCCGACCACTGGGCCGCCGAGCTCGCGGCCGACGTCACGGCCCGCACCAACCTGCCCCCTTGGTGGTGGTCGCGCCTGGTGGCGGACTGGGGCCTGCCGACGGCCGAGGCCATCGCGGCCGCCGGCCGGCAACGACCGCCGATGGTGCTGCGGGTCAACCGCAGGCGGTCCTCGGTCGACGCCGTGATCCGGCAGCTGGCCGCCGAAGGGGTCGAGGCGATCGCGCTCGGGGCCGAGGCGGTGCACCTTCCGAAGCCGGCGCCGGTGCAGCGCCTGGCTGGCTTTGCCGAGGGGTGGTGGTCGGTGCAGGACCTCGCGGCGCAGGCCGCCGCTCCGCTGCTCCTGGATGCGACCGGCGAGCGGCCGGCCGTGCCGGCGGGTGCCCGCGTGCTCGACGCCTGCGCGGCGCCGGGCGGGAAGACCGCGCACCTGCTCGAACGCCAGGACCTGACGCTCACGGCCATCGACCGCGACCCGCAGCGCGTGACGCGCATCCAGGACACGCTGCGCCGCCTCGGGCTCACAGCTCGCGTCGCCTGCGCGGATGCGGGCACGCCGGCCGATTGGTGGGATGGCCAGCCCTTCGACGCCATCCTGCTCGACGCGCCGTGCACGGCATCGGGCGTCGTGCGACGCCACCCCGACATCCCGTGGCTGCGGCGCGAAGCCGACGTGGGGGCGCTGGCCCGCGAGCAGGACCGGCTGCTCGCGGCGCTGTGGCCCCTGCTCGCGCCGGGCGGCCGGCTGCTGTTCGTCACCTGCTCCGTGTTCCGCGACGAAGGCTCGCGCCGGATCGACTCATTTTTGCAACGCTGTCCCGACGCCCGGCCCCTGCCGGGCGCGCCGCCGCCCGGACATCGCCTGCCCGTCCGTGACAATGACCCAGGGGCGCCGCCAGCCGGAGACGGCTTCTTCTACGCCCTCGTCGAAAAGAACTGAGAGCCGCGAGTCCACCGTGCGCGAAGCGCCGCCGATCCGACGAACGCCGCGCCCGCCGCCCGGAGCCTGCCCCGGGCGCCGCCGGTGGCTGCGGCACGGCGCAGCGCTCGCGCTGGCGCCGTGGGCGGCGGCGGCGGGCGCGCAGGCCTCCTCGCCCTCGCCGCCCGCGGTGGTGAGTCTGGACGTGCGGCGCGGCGACGACGCGGTGCTGGTGGGATTCGCGGTGCGGTTCGAGCTGTCGCGTCCGGTCGAGGAGGCGCTGATGAAGGGCGTGCCCCTGCACTTCACCGCGGTGGCCGACCTGTACCGCAGCCGCTGGTACTGGACCGACCGCCGGGTCGCCAGCGCCAGCCGCACCTGGCGGCTCGCGTTCCTCCCGCTCACGCGCCAGTTCCGCGTGAGTTTCGGCGGTCTGACCCAGAACTTCGACGAACTCGACGAGGCGCTCGCCTCGGTCAGCCGCGCCTCGGGCTGGCGCATTGCCGACGATGGCGCCGTCGAAGACGACTCGCGCCACTACGTCGAGCTGAGCTACCGGCTCGACATCTCGCTGCTGCCGCGACCGATGCAGATCGGCCTGGTCGGGCAACCCGACTGGACGCTCGAGCTGCGTCGCAGCGAGCGGCTGGCCTGAACCGCGCGCGGACCCGCAGGCCACGGTGTCCGACCCGTCATGACCAAGGCGTCGCGCTGGGCCCTGATCATCTCGGCGGTCGCGACCGCCGGCGTGGCCCTGGTGCTTCTGTATCTGCTGTCGCTGGCGACCGACAGCCGCGGACTCTACGAGCGGCACTACGTGTGGCTGTTCTGGGTCAACGTGGTGGTCGCCACGATCCTGCTGGCGGTCATCGGCAGCGCTGCGTTGCGGCTCGTGGTGCGGCTGCGGCGCGGCAAGTTCGGCAGCCGGCTGCTGTTCAAGCTGGCGGCGATCTTCGCGCTCGTCGGCGTGGTGCCGGGCGCCCTCATCTACGTGGTGTCGTTCCAGTTCGTCTCGCGCAGCATCGAGACCTGGTTCGACGCACGCGTCGAGGGCGCGCTCGAGGCCGGGCTGGCGCTCGGTCGCGGCGCGCTCGACGCCCAGACCGAGGAACTGGCCACCAAGACGCGGATCGCCGCCGAGCGTCTGGCCGAGCGGCCGTCGCGTCCGCGGGCCCTGGAGCTCGAACGGCTGCGAGAACAGCTGGCAGCGCAGGAACTCGCACTCGTCGGGGCCAACGGCCAGGTGCTGCTGGTGGCCACCGCGCCGTCGGATTCAGGCGCAACGAGCCTGGCGCCCAGTGCCGACCGACCGGGCGCCGAGATGATGCGGCAGGCGCGGGCCGGACAGGTGACCACGCGGCTCGAGGGCATCGACGAGGAGGGCGCTTCCGGCGGCGCGCCGCCCGTGCCGCCCGCCCCGGCGGCCGCGGCCCCGGGCGCCGGGGCGGCACCAGGCACCGACCCCACGCGTCCGGCGGCCACCGCGCCTGCCGGCACTGCCAGCGGGGCCGCTGCGCGGATCCGCGCGCTCGCCTACATCCCCAGCGGCACCGTTGCGCTCGGCGCCGAGGAGCGCTACCTGATGGCCACGCAGGTCGTCCCCCCGGAGGTGATCGGCAATGCCCTGCTGGTTCAGAGCGCCTACCGCGAGTACCAGCAGCGCGCGCTGGCGCGAGACGGCCTGCGCCAGATGTACTTCGGCACGCTCACCCTGACGCTGGTGCTGGCGGTGTTCATCGCGGTGCTGCTGGCCGTGCTGCTGGGCAACCAGCTGGCCCGGCCGCTGCTGCTGCTGGCCGACGGGGTGCGTCAGGTCTCGCAGGGCGACCTCGGCGCGAAGCCGGTGTTCGGCTCGCGGGACGAGCTCGGCGGCCTCACCCGTTCGTTCGCCGACATGACCGAACAGCTGTCCGAGGCGCGCCGCATGGTGCAGCTCAGCGTGAGCCAGGTCGAGAGCGCGCGGGCCAACCTGCAGACCATCCTCGACAACCTGACCGCCGGCGTGCTCGTGTTCGACGCAAAGGGCTGCATCGACACGGTCAACCCGGGGGCAACCCGGATCGTGCGGCAACCGCTGTCGGCCTGGCGCGGCCAGCCGCTGTCGGCCGTCCCCGGGCTGGAGGCCTTCGCCGAGGCGATCGAGCGCCGCTTCGAGGCTCACCGCACGAGCCCGGAGGCCGGCGAGCGCGACCACTGGCAGGACTCGTTCGAACTGCCGGCCGGGTCGGGCAGCGGGCCGCGTTCGCGCGACATGACCACGCTGCTCGTGCGAGGCGCACAGATGCCGCAAGGCGCGCGACTGGTGGTGTTCGACGACATCACCGACGTCGTCTCGGCCCAGCGTACACAGGCCTGGGGCGAGGTCGCTCGGCGCCTGGCGCACGAGATCAAGAACCCGCTGACGCCGATCCAGCTGTCGGCCGAGCGGCTGCAGCGGCGCCTGGAGGACAAGCTCGAGGGCAGCGACCAGGCGGTGCTCGAGCGCTCCGTCTCGACCATCGTGAACCAGGTGCAGGCCATGAAGACCCTGGTCGACGAGTTCCGCGACTACGCCCGCCTGCCCGCCGCCCAGCTGGCCCCGCTGGATCTCAACGGACTGGTTCAGGAAGTGCTCGGCCTGTACGCGGGCGACCAGGAAGCCGGCCGGCTCGCGGCGCAGCTCGAGCCCGGGCTGCCCGAGATCGAGGGCGACGCACCCCAGTTGCGCCAGGTGATCCACAACCTCGTGCAGAACGGCCTCGACGCGGTGGCCGAGCGCCCGGACGGGCGGGTGCGGGTGCTCACCGAGGCCCAGCGCGACGCGCAGGGCCGCGCTCAGACGGTGCGGCTGCGGGTGGTCGACAACGGCCCCGGCGTCCCCGAGCCGGTGCTCAAGCGTGCGTTCGAGCCGTACGTCACCACCAAGAGCAAGGGGACCGGCCTCGGGCTGGCCGTGGTCAAGAAGATCGCCGACGAGCACGCCGCCCGGGTGCGGCTGGGCAACCTGCCCGCGGACGCCGCGCAGGGCGGTGCTCCGGGCGGCGCGCAGGTTTCGATATCATTTTCCAAACTCTCGGCGGTCCATCAGGCCCCAGCCGCCGCCTCGCGCCCAGCCCATGGCGAACATTCTCGTAGTGGATGACGAAGTCGGCATCCGCGCCCTGCTGTCCGAGATCCTGACGGACGAAGGGCATCAGGTCGAACTCGCCGAAGACGCCGCCTCGGCCCGCGCGGCCCGCGATCGCGCCCGCCCGGATCTCGTGCTGCTCGACATCTGGATGCCCGATGTCGACGGCATCTCGCTGCTCAAGGAATGGGGCGCGGCGAGCCAGCTCACCATGCCGGTCATCATGATGAGCGGCCACGGCACGATCGACACCGCCGTCGAGGCGACCAAGTACGGCGCGATCGCCTTCCTGGAAAAGCCGATCACGCTGCAGAAGCTGCTGCGCTCCGTCGAGCAGGGCCTCGCGCGTCCCCAGCCGCGCTCGCCCGAGGCCGCCGGCCGCGGACCGCTGGTGGTGCCGATGGCCCGGGGCCCGGTCCTCGACGGCCACGGCGCCACGCCGGCTGTCGTTCATGGCAACGGCCTGGACCATGGCCTGCCGCTGTCGCCGATGCAAGCCTCCGAGCGCGTGTTCGAGCTCGACCGGCCCTTGCGCGAGGCACGCGACGCGTTCGAGAAGTCGTACTTCGAGTTCCACCTCGCGAGAGAGAACGGCAGCATGACGCGCGTGGCCGAGAAGACCGGCCTGGAGCGCACCCACCTGTACCGCAAGCTCAAGCAGCTCGGCGCCGCCTCTTCGCGAAACGCGACGGCCAAGTAGCTCAGTTGGTAGAGCAGCGGATTGAAAATCCGCGTGTCGGTGGTTCGATTCCGCCCTTGGCCACCACTTCGTTCCTGCGTGGAACCCGCCCAGGTGGCAGTAGCCGCAGGCGGGGGGCGCCAGTTTCTCCTGCCTACCCAGATCGGACGTTTCACCCGAACGTCCAGCGTCGCGCCGCCGCCCAGGTCCGGAGTCGGCGTCAAGGGCAGCGGCTCTCCCTCCAGCACGCGGCGTTCGCCAGCACCGGCCTCGTGACCGCCTCAACCGTTTGCGTATTGATGGGCGGCAGGTCAGCGCCGGACCAGCAGCGTGTCGACAGTCATCGACACGGCCTCCCGGACGATGTCTAGCGCGCCACCACCGTTGACGAGTCTGGCGAGGTCCACGTGCGCCGACAGCGCCAGGAAGCCGTGGGTCTGGCCCCACAACGCCAACGCCACAAGTCGTGGATTTCGCGCGTCCGCGGGGTCTGCGTCCCTCATGGCGCGTCTGACCAATTCCACCAGCCCGTCGAAGGCCCCCAGAGCGGATTCCTCCAGATGGGCAGGCTTGATCCGCGCAAGGGCCCCGAACATCAGTTCCGCGTGGTGGGGGTGCGACCGACCGAACTCCAGGTAGCCCGCGAGTGCGGCCTTGAGCCTGGCCGATTCGGATGGGTAGTTCCGTTCCGCGCTCGAGCGCACGAGTTCGTTGAGCATGCCGAAGCCTTGCTCGGCAATGGCAGTCAGCAGGGCCTGCTTGTCGCTGAAGTGCCGGTATGGAGCCGCATGCGAGACGCCTGCACGCCGCGCCACCTCGCGCAGGGACAGTGCTTCGACGCCCTGCTCGGCCAGCAACTCGACGCCCGCCGACACGAGAGCATTGCGTAGATCGCCGTGGTGATAGTTCACGATGAAGAGGTGCCCGCTTCGATAACGGCCGCGCATGTTGACACCGAAAACATAACTCACTAGAGTCATGTTTACGTTGACAACATTGAGGTGCCTCGATGAAGCCGGTTTCGCCGCCCCGCGCCATCACGATGGTGGCGCTATGGTTCTGCGCTGTCGCGTCCTGCCTCGCAGACGCTGGCCTCGATCCCACGGGCTCGTGGCGTACGGTCGATGACCGCACCGGCCAGGACCGTTCCGTGATCCGCATCGAGCGTCAGGGCGACCTGTTGTCAGGGCGGGTCGTCAGGTCACTGGACCCGCGCGACGACCCGGCCGCACGTTGCGTCAAGTGCCCCGGCGACCGCAAAGACCAGCCGATCGTCGGCATGGCCATCCTCAGTGGCCTGAGACCTAGCACGTCCAACGTCCGGTTGTGGGAGGGCGGAGAGATCCTCGACCCCGACAGCGGCAGCGTCTACAGGGCACGCGTGCGACTCAGCGAGGACGGCCGCACCCTGGAAGTGCGAGGCTTCCTGGGTATGGCCCTCTTCGGGCGAACTCAGGTCTGGAAGCGAGCGGAGTAGGCCATGGCGTCTTCACGCAAAGTCGTACTGGTCACCGGAGCCTCACGAGGCATCGGCCAGACTGTCGCCCGTCGCCTCGTCAGCGCCGGACACCAGGTGTACGGAAGCAGCCGGAAGGCCCCCGAAAGGCCATCGGAAGGTGTGGAGATGGTGCCCTTGGACATCCAGAGCCACGACTCGGTGCAGCGCTGCGTCGAGGCGGTCATCGGAAGGGCAGGCCGGATCGACGTGCTGGTCAACAACGCGGGCTTCGATCTCTACGGCGCACTCGAAGAGACCTCATGGGAGGAATTCGAGGAACAGATCGACACCAACTTCATGGGTGCGGTGCGCATGGTGAAGGCCGTGCTGCCGCGCATGCGCGAACAAGGCGGGGGACGCATCGTCAACATCGGCTCCCTCGGCGGTCGGCTCGGGCTCCCGATGAACAGCGCCTATGCCGCAAGCAAGTTCGCGCTGGAAGGCTTCAGCGAATCGTTGCGCCTTGAGATGCTGCCGCACAAGGTCTACGTTTCCGTGATCGTGCCGGGAGCCGTGGCCACGGACACGCTGGCCACCTCGATTCGCGAGGTCAGTGCGTCCGTGAGCGCGTACGTCGCCAGGCGTGAGGCCATGGTCCACCAGATGCGCGACGAGGGGGTGAAGAGCCGCGTCAAGCCCGCCGATGTGGCGGATGCCGTCGAGCGCCTCGTCGCCAGCGAGGTGCCCCCGCTGACTTGCACGGTCGGCGGCCAGGCCAAGTGGAT
>JALOSQ010000003.1 GCA_025458335.1 Ideonella sp. | reverse complement strand
AGACGCTTTCCCGCTCGGGCCGCGGCCAGGCACGGCGCGAGACCCGCGGCCCCGACGATCGCCGCCATCACGGCGTCGACGCGCGGGTCGGACGCGACCTCGCACAAGGCCTCGGGGCCGCTGAGCACCTCGATGGCCGCCAGGCCCTCCGCTGCCAGCCGTTCGCGCAGCCAGCGGGCCTGGGCCTCGTCCCCGGTGACGGCCCGCGCCGGGCGGAACGCCAGGCACTGGCCGAGCAGGTCCTCGACCCTGCGATGGGCCGTCAGGGCCTCGACGACGAAGCGGGTCGGGTGACGCGACACCACGTCGAGCGTGCTCGTGCCGATCGAGCCGGTCGAGCCGAGGATGCACAGGTGCAGGGGAGCTTCCGGGGTGGACATCGCGGGGGAGGACTTCAACGGTGGGCGGCGGCGCGAAGGTTCGAGTGAGGCAGGCGCAAGGGGTTCACCTCAGAGCGACCTCAGGGCCAGGGCGATCGGGAAGACGGGCAACAGGGCGTCGATGCGGTCGAGCACGCCGCCGTGCCCGGGCAGCAGCCGGCTGCTGTCCTTCGCCCCGGCGGCACGCTTGACGAGTGACTCGAGCAGATCGCCGACGACGCTCATCGCCGCCAGAAAGGCCAGCGCGAGCACGAGCGCAGGCACCCCCAGCCGATCCAGCAGGCGCGAGTACAGGCTCGGCGTGTCGACGAACCCCCCTCGGTCGATCACGATCCACACCACCGCGAGCAGCATCACGCCCGCCATGCCGCTCCACACGCCCTCCCAGCTCTTGCCCGGGCTGATGCCCGGCGCGAGCTTGCGACGGCCGAAGCGCCGCCCGCCGAAGTAGGCCGCGATGTCGGCGACCCACACGAGCGCGAACACCGACAGAATGAAGTTGACGCCGTCGGCGCGGGCCGAGGCGAGCGCCAGCCACGCGACTGACAAGGCCACCACGCCGATCAGCGTGCGGGCGGACACCCCCATCGCCGGCCAGCCGGCCACCCCGGCCCGAAGCAGCCAGGCGCCGCCCAGCACCCAGGCGCCCAGGGCCAGCCACCAGAGGATGGCCGGGGTGCCGACGAACCAACGCCCCAGCAGGGCGACCAAGCAGGCCAGCCCGACGACCGCGCCGACCCCGACGGCCGCGGTGCGCAGGCCATTCAGCCGGCCCCACTCCCATCCGGCTGCCGCGATCAGCACCAGTGTGACGGCCGCGAACGGCCACGGGCTGTCGGCGAGCAGGGTGGGAATGAGGATCCCCAGCAGCACGACCGCGGTGATCACCCGCTGCCAGAGCATGTCAGGGGGCCTGCAAGGCCTCGGCCGAACGCGGCTTGACACCGCCGAAACGGCGGTCGCGCCGGGTGTACTCGGCGAAGGCCGCATCGATCTGCGCCTCGCCGAACTCCGGCCACAGGCAGTCGGTGAACACCAGCTCGGAGTAGGCCACCTGCCAGAGCAGGAAGTTGCTGATCCGCACCTCGCCACCGGTGCGGATGAACAGATCGGGGTCCGGCGCGAAGCTCAGCGCCATGTAGCGCGACAACGTGGCCTCGTCGAGGGACTCGGGCGCGACGCGGTCCTGCATGGCCCGCCGGCAGGCCTGCACGATGTCCCAGCGTCCGCCGTAGTTGAACGCCACGCACAGGGTGATCCGCGTGTTGTGGGCGGTGGTCGACTCGGCCTGTTCCCAGGCCTCGCGCAGCTTGTCGGACACCTGGGCCCGATCGCCGACGATGCGGATGCGCACGCCCTGGCTTGCCAGCTTGGCGAGGTACTTCGAGACCGCGACCAGCACGAGGCCCATCAGTCCGGAGACCTCCTCGCTCGGTCGCTTCCAGTTCTCGGACGAGAACGCGAATACGGTCAGGTACTCGACCCCCCGATCGGCACAGGCCTGGACCGTGCGCACGAGCGCATCGACGCCCTGCTTGTGGCCGAAGAATCGCGGCATGAAGCGGCGCCGCGCCCAGCGGCCGTTGCCATCCATCACGATGGCAACGTGGCGCGGGACCGTGCGGGGAGCGTCGGCGGACAAGCGCAGCTTCCGGGTCGTTCGGCCGCGCTCAGACCGCCATGACCTCGGCTTCCTTGGCCGCCACGAGGCGGTCGATCTCGGCCACGACACGGTCCGTGAGCTTCTGGACCTCGTCGAGCGATCGACGCTCTTCGTCCTCGCCGATGGCCTTGTCCTTGAGCAGCTTCTTGGCGTGCTCGTTGGCGTCGCGGCGCAGGTTGCGCACGGCGACCTTCGCCTCTTCGCCGGCGTGTCGCACGACCTTGGTGAGCTCGCGGCGGCGCTCCTCGGTCAGCGGCGGCATCGGCACGCGAAGCAGGTCTCCCTGGGACGACGGGTTCAGGCCAAGGTCCGATTCGCGGATGGCCTTCTCGATCTTCGCGCCCATGCCCTTCTCCCAAGGCTGGACGCTGATCGTGCGCGCGTCGAGCAGCGAAACGTTGGCGACCTGGCTGATGGGCACCATCGATCCGTAGTAGTCGACGTGCACCTGGTCGAGGATGCCTGGGTGCGCCCGACCGGTGCGGATCTTCTGGAGCTCGCCCTTGAGGGCCTCCACCGAGCGCATCATCTTCTGCTCGGTCGTCTTCTTGATGTCGGCGATGCTCATGGTGAATGCACCCTCCGGAACGCAGCCACGTCACACGTGGACGAGCGTGCCCTCGTCCTCGCCCATCACCACCCGCTTGAGCGCGCCGGGCTTGAAGATCGAGAACACCTTGATGGGAAGCTTCTGGTCGCGGCACAGCGCGAACGCGGTCGCGTCCATCACCTGCAGGTTGCGGATGATGGCCTCGTCGAACGAGATCTGCCGGTAGCGCGTGGCCGTCGGGTCCTTGTTCGGGTCGGCGCTGTAGACGCCGTCGACCTTGGTGGCCTTGAGGACGATCTGCGCACCGATCTCGGCGCCGCGCAGGGCCGCCGCGGTGTCGGTCGTGAAGAAAGGGTTGCCGGTGCCGGCCGCGAACACGACCACCTTGCCCTCCTCGAGGTACTGCAGCGCCTTCGGCCGTACGTAGGGCTCGACCACCTGTTCGATCGCGATGGCCGACATCACCCGCGCCACCATGCCCTCCTGGCGCATCGTGTCAGCGAGCGCGAGCGAGTTCATCACGGTGGCGAGCATGCCCATGTAGTCGGCCGTTGCGCGGTCCATGCCGACCGATCCTCCGGCGACACCTCGGAAGATGTTGCCGCCGCCGATCACGACCGCGACCTCGCAGCCCAGGGCCGTGACTTCCTGCACCTCGCGCACCATGCGCACGATCGTCGCGCGGTTGATGCCGTAGGCGTCGTCGCCCATCAGCGCTTCACCGGAAAGCTTCAGCAGAATGCGTTGGTAGGCGGGCATCGATCGAGGGCAGGAACGTACAGACGGCACCGGAGTTTAGGCGACCCCCCCGGGGCCGGCCGCCGCCACGGGGTCAGGCGCCCTTGGCCGCCGCGACCTGCGCCGCGACTTCCGCCGCGAAGTCGTCGGTCTTCTTCTCGATGCCCTCGCCGACGACGTACAGCGTGAAGCCCTTGACGTCGGTCTTGGCTCCCTTGAGCATCGCCCCCACCGTCTGCTTGCCGTCGGCGGCCTTCACGAACACCTGGTCCAGGAGGCTGACCTCCTTGAGGAACTTCTGGACCGACCCCTCGACCATCTTGGCGACGATGTCGGCCGGCTTGCCGCTCTCGGCGGCCTTCTCGGTGGCGATCTTGCGCTCCTTGTCGACGAGATCGGTCGGCACATCGGCAGACGACAGCGCCGCAGGCTTCATCGCCGCCACGTGCATCGCGACGTCCTTGGACGCCACGGCATCGCCGACGTACTCCACGATCACGCCAATGCGGGTGCCGTGCAGGTAGTGTGCGAGCGCGCCGCCACCGGCATAGCGCTTGAAGCGGCGGATCGTCATGTTCTCGCCGATCTTGCCGATCAGGCCCTTGCGCACGTCCTCCAACGTCGGGCCGAAGCCGTCCTGCTCGTACGGCAGCGCCGACAGCGCCGCCACGTCGGCCGGGTCACGGCGCGCGACCAGTTCGGCCGCGGCTCGCGCGAACGCCAGGAAAGACTCGTTCTTGGAGACGAAGTCGGTCTCGCAGTTGACCTCGACCAGGGCGCCGGTCGATCCGTCCACCGAGGCGGCCACGACCCCCTCGGCGGTGATGCGCGCAGCGGCCTTGCCGGCCTTGTTGCCGAGCTTGACGCGCAGGATCTCCTCGGCACGGCCGAGGTCGCCGTCGGCCTCGGTCAAGGCCTTCTTGCACTCCATCATCGGCGCGTCGGTCTTGGCGCGCAGTTCGGCCACGAGGCTGGCAGTGATCGGGGGCATGGGGGCTCTCCTCAACGGGACTTGGCGCGCGCCGCAGCGCCGCGCTGTTCGGACTCTTGCGGGGCGGCGGTCGTCGCCGGAACGTCGACCACACCACCCGGGACTGAAAAAAGGGGCTGCGAGAGCCCCTTGCTCGAGGAAGGACGGCCGGCTCAGCGGGCCGCGTCTTCCTCGACCTCGACGAACTCGTCGCCCTCGGCGCCGGCCGCCTGCACGACCTCGGACGTGGCGTTGGCCTTGCCCTCGAGCACGGCGTCGGCGATCGCGCGGGCGTACAGGGCCACGGCGCGCGCCGAGTCGTCGTTGCCCGGGATCACGTAGTCGATGCCCTCGGGCGAGTGGTTCGAGTCGACGATGCCGATGATCGGGATGCCGAGCTTGCGGGCCTCGGCGATCGCGTTCTTGTGGTAGCCCACGTCGATCACGAACATGGCGTCGGGCAGCGCGGACATGTCCTGGATGCCGCCGATGTCCTTCTCGAGCTTGGCGATCTCGCGCTGGAACATGAGCGCTTCCTTCTTGATCGACGGCTGGGTGCCGGCCTCGACCTGGGCGTTCATGTCCTTGAGCTTCTTCAGCGAGCCCTTGACCGTCTTGAAGTTGGTCAGCATGCCGCCGAGCCAGCGCTGGTCCACGAAGGGCATGCCGCAGCGGGCGGCCTCCGCGGCGACGACGTCACGCGCCTGGCGCTTGGTGCCGACCATCAGCAGCGTGCCGCGACGCGCGGCGAGCTGGCGGACGAACTTGGTGGCTTCCTCGAAAAGCGGCTTCGTCTTCTCGAGGTTGATGATGTGGATCTTGTTGCGATGGCCGTAGAGGTACGGGGCCATCTTGGGGTTCCAGAAGCGGGTCTGGTGTCCGAAATGGACACCTGCTTCCAGCATTTCGCGCATGGTGACGGGCATGGAGGCTCCAAAAGGTTGGGTCTTGGAACGGCCGGCAACCTGCCGTGGCAAGGCGACTTCGCCCCTGGCCCGGAAGGCACCTTCGGATCGGCCGATCCGCGGATGCGTCGTGTCGAAGGATCCGGCTGTCCAGCCTTGCCGGCGCAGAACCCCGCGCGCTTCGAACACAACCTGAGGAGTATAGCGGCTGAAGGCGCCCGCGCGCCGGGTCGGACGACGCCTGCGACGTGGCCTACCGAGCCACCTCGCGACAGGCCGCGACACCCCAGAAAGCACCTGGAGCCGCTCGCGCCGCCCTACGATAGGCGCGTGAGCCTGCCGACCGTCCGCACCGCGCCATCCTCGACCGCCGATGCCAGCCGCTCGGCCGGGCCCGTCGCCATCCCGCGCCGCGAGGAGACGCCACTGCTCGACGTGGCCACCACGCGCCGCGTGGAGGCCCGGGCCCTCGCCGGCCTGCCCCCGATGACCCTGATGGAGCGAGCGGGTGCGGCCACGGCGCGCCTCGCGCTCGCCGTGGCGCCTCACGCCCGGCGGATCTGGATCGCCTGCGGGCCCGGAAACAACGGCGGCGACGGCTTGGTCGCCGCCGCGGCGCTGGCCGACGGCCCGCGCGAGGTGGTCGTCACGCTGGACGCCTCGCCGGGCCGGATGCCCACGGACGCGAGCCGGGCCCTGGCGCTCGCCCGCGAACGGGGCGTGCGGTTCGCCGCCGAGCCTCCCCCGCTCGACGCGCAGGATCTGGCGGTGGACGCCTTGCTCGGGATCGGGGCGAGCCGGGCGCCGGAGGAACCGCTGGCCGGCCGCATCGCCGCCCTCAATGCAAGCCCGGCGATGCGGCTCGCCGTCGACGTTCCGAGCGGGCTGGATGCCGACAGCGGCTGCCTGTTCGGCTCCCTCGCGGTGAACGCGCATCACACCCTCACGTTCCTGACGTGCAAGCCGGGGCTGTTCACGGCGCGGGGACGCGACCATGCCGGCGCCGTGTGGCTCGACGACCTTGGTGTCGAGGCCAGCGAGCCGCCGCAGGCGTGGCTGGGGCCGTGCGCCGCGCCCCCCCTGCCCCCCCGGGCCCACGCCGACCACAAGGGCCGCTTCGGCGACGTGCTGGTCGTCGGCGGCGCGCCCGGCATGGCGGGGGCGGCGCTGCTGGCGGCGTGCGCCGCGCACGCGGCCGGCGCCGGACGGGTGTACCTGGCGCCGCTCGACCCCTCGCTCCAGGCGGCCGCGCTGCTGGTGCACCCAGCCTTGATGTGGCGGCCGCTACCCGACACCGGCCGGCCGGAGCACTGGCACGACCGCGTCGTGGCGATCGGCTGCGGCGGCGGCCAAGCCGTCGCCGCGGTGCTCCCGGCCGCCCTGCGCGACGCCCCCGCGGTGGTTCTGGACGCCGACGCCATCAACGCGATCGCCTCCGACGCGGCGCTGCGGCGCCAGCTTGCGGCGCGTGCGCGGCGCGGTGCCGCGACGGTGCTGACCCCGCATCCCCTGGAGGCCGCTCGACTCGCCGGCTCGGACACCGGCGCGGTGCAAGCCGACCGGCTGGGCACGGCGCAGGCGATCGCGGAGCGCTTCTCCACGACCGTCGTCCTCAAGGGATCGGGCAGCGTCGTGGCCGCTCCGGGCGAACGGCCGTGGATCAACGCGACCGGCAGCGCCGCGCTGGCCACCGCCGGGACCGGCGACGTCCTGGCCGGCTGGATCGCGGGCCGCTGGGCCGCCATGGGCGGCCTGGCCGTGGGTCCCGGGTCGGTCGGCCTGCTGGTGCGCGAGGCCGTGTGCCTGCATGGCGCCGCCGGCCAACGCTGGGGCGCCAGCCCGGCACGCGCGGCCGACCTCGTCGAGGCGATGGCAGCGCTGGCCGGCGGCGGTCGCCCCCGGGGCTGAGCCGCCGGGGCGAGCCCGGTCAGCGCCGCCGCGAGCCCTTCTTCGCTGCGCTGCGAGGGCCGGAGCGCGGCCCGGGCGAGCGACCGCGCGTCGGCCCGACGCCGCTCTTGGCGACCCGCCGCGTTGACTTGGCCCGGGCCGCCTTGGCCGCTTGCCGGACTGCCCGGTCAGCCTCCGTCGTCGCGGCCAGCTCGGTACGCTCGTCAGGCTCGCGCTCACGGCGCAGGCGCAGCAAGGCGTCCCCCTCCCCAGGCTTGACGAGGCGGAACTCGATGCGCCGCGCGTCGAGATCGACGCGGCTGACCTGCACCCGAAGCCGCACACCGGCGGCATAGCGCAGGCCGGTCCTTTCGCCGCGCAGTTCCTGCCGCGCCTCGTCGAACCTGAAGTACTCGCCGCCGAGCTCGGTGATGTGGACCAGCCCCTCGACGTAGAGGGTGTCGAGCTGCACGAACAGGCCGAACGGGGCCGCGGCCGTCACGGTGCCGGAGAACTCCTCGCCCAGGTGCTCGCGCATGAAGCGGCACTTGAGCCACGCCTCGACGTCGCGAGAGGCCTCGTCTGCGCGGCGCTCGTTCGCGCTGCAGTGGATGCCGGCCGCCTCCCACAGGCCCACCTCGGCGGCCGGGACGCCCCTGACCTCCGAAGTCGGCAGTGCGGGCCTCGGCGCCGACTTGCGCCGCGATGGCGTGCCGGTGTTCTCGGGCCCGGCGCTGGCGTACCGGTAACGGCGACCCTCGAGCAGCGCGCGGATGACGCGGTGCACGAGCAGGTCGGGATAGCGGCGGATCGGGCTCGTGAAGTGCGTGTAGGCCTCGTAGGCGAGGCCGAAGTGCCCGCTGTTGACCGGCGTGTAGATGGCCTGCTGCATCGAGCGCAGCAGCATGGTGTGGATCTGGGCCGCGTCCGGTCGGTCCTTGGTGGCCTGGGCCACGGCCTGCAGGTCGGCGGGCTTCGGGTCGTCGCCGATCGACAGGCCGAGCCCGAGTGCGCGCAGGTAGTTGAGCAGCATCACCCGCTTCTCAGGCGTCGGCCCTTCGTGCACCCGGTACAGCGCCGGATGCCCGGCCCTCTGGATGAAGTCGGCCGCGCACACGTTCGCGGCGAGCATCGCCTCCTCGATGAGACGATGGGCCTCGGTGCGCGTGCGCGGCACGATGCGCTCGATGCGGCCGTTGTCATCGCAGACGATCTGCGTCTCGGTCGTCTCGAAATCCACCGCGCCGCGCCGCTGGCGCTCCTTGAGCAGGGCGCGATAGACCTCGTGGAGATGCAGCAGGTGGGGCACCAGGTCGCGGCGCTTGACGGCTTCGGGGCCGCGCGTGTTGCCCAGGATCGCGGCCACCTCGGTGTACGTGAGGCGCGCGTGCGACAGGATCACCGCGGGGTAGAACTGGTAGGCGTGGACCGACCCGCTGGCGGTCACCACCATGTCGCACACCAGCGCCAGACGAGGCGTCTCGGGATTCAGCGAGCACAGGCCGTTGGAGATCTTCTCCGGCAGCATCGGAATCACGCGCCGTGGGAAGTACACCGACGTGGCACGCTCGAAGGCGTCGACGTCGAGCGGTTCACCAGGCCGGACGTAGTGGCTGACGTCGGCGATGGCCACGATGAGACGCCAGCCCTTGCCCCGGCCGGCACGCGCCGGCTCGCAGTACACCGCATCGTCGAAGTCGCGCGCGTCCTCGCCGTCGATCGTGACGAGGGGCACGTCGGTGAGGTCGACACGCTGGCGCCGGTCGGCCGGGCGGACGTGGTCGGGCAACGACGCCGCCTGCGCCAACGCCTCCGGCGAGAAGCGGTGCGGCACCTCGTACTTGCGCACCGCGATCTCGATCTCCATGCCCGGGTCGTCGATGTCGCCGAGCACCTCGGCCACACGCCCGACCGGCTGCGAGAACATGGACGGCGGCTCGGTCAGCTCGACCGCCACGACCTGGCCGGCCGTGGCCGTGGCCGTCGCGTTCTTGGGGATCAGGATGTCCTGTCCGAAGCGCTTGTCCTCGGGCGCGACGATCCACACGCCCTGCTCGAGCAACAGTCGCCCGATGATCGGCCGGCGCTTGCGCTCGAGGATCTCGAGCACCCGGCCCTCGGGCCGGCCGCGTCGGTCGTAGCGCTGAACACGGACCCGCACGCGGTCCCCGTGCAGCACGGTACGCATCTCCTGGGGCGCGAGGTAGACGTCGTCGGCCCCGGGCTCGTCGCCATGCACGAAACCGTGGCCGTCGCGGTGGCCCTGGACGATGCCGGTCACCTCGCTGAGGAGCGCGGCCGCTGTCGAGGCCGATGAAGGGATGCTGACTTTTTTGATGCTAGACTCTTGGGTTCCTGAGACGCCCAGGTGGCGGAATTGGTAGACGCACTAGTTTCAGGTACTAGCGGGTAACTCCGTGGAGGTTCGAGTCCTCTCCTGGGCACCAGACATTGCATGACGAAGGCCACCTCGCGTGGCCTTCGGCCTTTTCGGGCCGCCGCGGCGCGGCACCCGGCACGGCACTCGGCCGATGGCCGGACGACTGCTGGGCCGAAGACGCGCCATCACCCGCCTCAGATCGCGAACTTCTGCGCCAGCGCGGAGGGCCGCAGGTTGTCGTACTCCTCGAACGGCTGGTGGATCCACGGGCTCGTCGGCAGCAACTCGACGTAATAGTCGGGCGTGTACGTCGACACACCCTTGGTCCAGATCACGGCTGAGCGCAATTCCCGGATCGACGGCATGCCGCGCAGGCGGTCGACGACCGCGCGCAGGGTGATGCCCGAGTCGGCCAGGTCGTCGACCAGCAGCACGCGACCGGCCAGTTCGCCGCGCGGCAGGGTGATGTACTTCGCGAGGTCGAGCCGACCCTGGATCGTGCCGGCCTCGGCCCGGTACGAGCTCGTCGACATGATCGCCAGCGGCTTGTCGAACACCCGGGACAGCACATCCCCGGGGCGCATGCCGCCGCGGGCGAGGCACAGGATCTGGTCGAACTCCCAGCCCGAGGCATGCACCTTCAGCGCGAGGCGCTCGATCAGGCGGTGGTACTCGTCCCAGGAGACGTACAGGTGCTTGCCGTCTTCGGTCAGCATGCGTCGGTTCCCTCGTGGTCGTGGTCGTGGAAGTCGTCTCGGGGCGAAGCCGGCGAGCCGCCGGCTCAGCGCGTGAACGGATGCCGCAGCAGGATGGTGTGCTCCCGATCCGGCCCAGTGGACACCATGTCGACGGGCGTGTCGATCAGCGACTGCACGCGGTCGAGGTAGCGGCGGGCGTTCGGCGGCAGGTCGTCCCAGCGGGTCAGGCCGGCAGTGGTGCCGCTCCAGCCCGGCAGCGTCTCGTAGACCGGCTCGCAGGCGGCCACATCGTCGGCGTCCAGCGGCAGGATCTCGACCTGACGCCCGCCAAGGCGGTAGCCGACCGCGATGTGCAGTTCCGGAAGGCCGTCGAGCACGTCGAGCTTGGTGATGCACAGGCCCGAGACGCCATTGATGATCATGGCGCGCCGCAGGGCGGCGATGTCGAGCCAGCCGCAGCGACGCGGCCGGCCGGTCACGGTGCCCCGCTCCTGCCCGATGGTCGACAGGTGATGGCCGACGCTGCCCGGAACGTCGGTCGGCAGCTCGGTCGGGAACGGTCCGGACCCCACGCGCGTGGTGTAGGCCTTGGTGATGCCGAGCACATAGTGCAACTGGCCCGGACCCACCCCCGATCCGGCGGCCGCGTTGCCCGCCACGCAGTTGCTCGAGGTCACGTACGGGTACGTGCCGTGGTCGATGTCGAGCAGCGTGCCCTGGGCCCCCTCGAACAGCACGTTCTGCCCGGCGCGGTGCGCGCGGTCGATCTCGACGCCGACGTCGCCCAGCATCGGGCGCAGCTGCTCGGCCGCGGCCATCGCCTGGTCGAGGATCGGCTGCAACGGTAGCGCCGGCCGCCCGTAGAAGCCTTCGAGCGCCTGGTTGTGCAAGGCCAGCAGCTCGCGCAGCTTGCGCTCGAAACGATCGGTGTGCTTGAGGTCCTGCACCCGAAGCGCCCGCCGGGCGACCTTGTCCTCGTAGGCCGGCCCGATGCCCTTGCCGGTGGTGCCGATCTTGCCGGTGCCACTGGCGTCGCGCAGCGCCTCGCGCGCCGCGTCGAGCTGGACATGGAACGGCAGGATCAGGGGGCAGGATTCGCTGATCACCAGCCGCGAACGCACCTCGAGGCCGGCCGCCTCCAGCCGGGTGATCTCGGCGATCAGGTGCTGAGGGTCGACGACGACGCCATTGCCGATCAGGCATCGGACACCGGGCCGCATGATCCCCGAGGGGATGAGCTGCAGCGCCGTCTTCACACCCCCGATGACGAGCGTGTGGCCCGCGTTGTGACCGCCCTGGAAGCGCACCACGACCTGGGCGTGGTCCGTCAGCCAGTCCACCACCTTGCCCTTGCCTTCGTCGCCCCACTGGGTGCCGACGACGACGACGTTGCGCCCCTGGCCTGCTGTGCGGGTCATCGGACCTTTCCTCGATCGGTTGTTCAGTCGACGCCGGGCACTCAGAGCGAGCGCACGACCCACTGGCCGGCGACCTCGACCAGCTCGCGGTCGAACTCGAAGTCGCCGTCCGCCGCATCCCCGGGTCGGGCCTCGCAGACCACCACCTCGCCTGCGTCGCGCAGGCGCCGGATGGCTGCGCGCAACGCCCCCTCCTCCTGCCACGGTGCCCGGATCGCCCCCGGCATCCCGTTGCCGGGCTGCAGCGCGGCGATGTCCTTCAGGTCGAGGCTGAACCCCACCGCATCGCGCCGCCGGCCGAAGGCTGCGCCGATCGCGTCGTAGCGGCCGCCCCGAAGCAGCGCGTCGCTCGCGCCACGGGCATAGACCGCAAAGCTCGGGCCGGTGTAGTACCCGAAGCCGCTCACCGAGGCCAGGTCGATGCCGACCGTCACCTCCGGGTGGGTGGCGGCGAGGTGGGTGGCGAACCACGCCAGGTCATCGAGAGACCTGCGGATCGCCGGGTCGTCGGGCAGCACGCGACGCGCCTCGTCGAGCACCCGGGGTTCGCCATAGAGGCGCACCAGGGCGCTCAGGGCCTCCCGACGGCCGGGAGCGAGCGTGCGGGTCGCGTTGGCCACCGCCTCGGGGTCCTTGTCCTCCAGCGCGGCGTGCAGGTCGGCCCGTTGTCCGGCGGACAGGTCCGAGCCCGCCAGCAGCGACTCGACGATGCGCACGTCGCCCATGTCGATGATCAGGTCGCCCACCCCGCCGAGCCGCAGGCAGTCGATGGCCAGGTCCTGCACCTCGAGGTCGGCCTGGGGCCCCTGCTGGCCGTAGATCTCGGCCCCGAACTGCAACGGTTCGCGGCTCGAGCGCATGCCCACCGGGCGCGCGTGCAGCACCGGACCGCAGTAGCACAGCCGCACCACGCCCGGACGATTGAGCAGGTGGGCGTCGATGCGGGCCACCTGCGGCGTCATGTCGGCCCGGATCCCCAGCGAGCGGCCACTGGTCTGGTCGACGAGCTTGAAGGTGCGAAGGTCGAGCTCCCGGGAAGCGCCGCTCAGCAGCGACTCGAGGTGCTCGAGCATCGGCGGCACGACCATCGAATAGCCGTAGCCGCGGGCCGCGTCGAGCAGCGTCCGCCGCAGGGTCTCCAGGCGCCGGGCCTGCGACGGCAGCACGTCGGCAATGTGCTCCGGCAGGAGCCAGGCGGTGGGCATGAGGGACGGTGCAGCCGAGCGTTCGAGGAAAGGCGCGGATTGTAGGGGCCCCACGCGGGCCGCCTGGGCTCGCCGAGCCCCTCATTTGCCCTCCAGCAGGCCTCGGCCAGCCCTCTGTCGACCGAGGTCGGCCTCACACGCCTGCAGCGGGCTTCAGTCTCCGCGCACCAGCAGCAGGAGCGCGAGCCCCGCCAGCACGCTGGCGAGACCGACGAAGCGCAGCTGGCCGTCGGTCATGGCCAGCGCACGCGAGAAGACTTCGCGCCAGGTCGAGGGCGAAAAGAACGGCAGCAGCCCCTCGAGCACGAGCATCAGGGCGAACGCCCCGATCAGCCACTCACCCATGCACGCGGCAAACGCTGGCCGTCATGGCGGACCCCGCAGGTGCGATCAGCGCCTCTGCGATGCGGCGTCGGCACCGCGCATCGAGCGGAAGAAGTCCGTACCCGGATCGACCACGATCACGTCGGAGCGGTTGCGGAAGCTGGCCCGGTACGCCTCGAGGCTGCGGTAGAACTGTGCAAACTGCGGATCGCGCCCAAAAGCCTGCGCGTACAACTGCGAGGCCCGGGCGTCGCCCTCGCCCTTGATCTTCTGCGCGTCTCGGAACGCCTCGGCGATGATGATCTCGCGCTGGCGGTCGGCGTCAGCGCGGATCTTCTCGCCTTCGGCTGCGCCCGTTGAGCGCAGTTCGTTGGCGACGCGCTTGCGCTCCGACTCCATTCGGCGGTAGACCGAGTCGGTGATGTTCGGCGAGAAGTCGACTCGCTTGATGCGCACGTCGACGATCTCGATCCCGAACAGCTTGCCCTCCTCGACGAGGCGGGTGCGCACGTCCTGCATCACGCGGTCGCGCTCGGTGGCAAGCATCGCCTGCACCGTGCGCCGCGTGACCTCCTCGTTGAACGCCGCCTGCACGACCGGGCTCAGGCGCGTCTCGAGGTTGCGCAGGTCGACGCCGTTGTTGCGGATGAACTGGCGGGCGTCGGTGACGCGCCACTTGACCAGCCAGTCGATGACCAGCGTCTTCTTCTCCGCCGTGAAGATCGGGCGCGTCTCGGGGCTGTCGAGGCTCTGGATGCGCTTGTCCAGGAACACGACGTTCTGGAAGGGCGGCGGCAGCTTGAACTTGAGGCCGGGCTCGGTGATGACCTCCTTGATCTCACCGAGCGCGTAGACGACGGCGAACTGGCGCTGGTCGACGATGAACATCGTCGAGACAGCCAGCATGGCGGCGGCGGCGAGGCCCGCGATGGCCAGGGCAATGCGGTTCATGGCGTGGTTTCCTCGCGTGGATCAGCGGCCGTCACGGTCGCGGGCGCGCGTGCCGTCGCGGGATCGGGCGTCGGACACCGCCGGCGATGGCGCCGGCGTGCTCTCGGTGGACATCGGCGACGGGCCGGCGGGCGCCCCAGGCGTGCCCCCCGACGTGCCCTGCTGCATGAGCTTGTCCAGCGGCAGGTACAGCAGGTTCGAATTGCTGCGGCTGTCGATCATCACCTTGGTCACGTTGCTGTAGACCTGCTGCATCGTCTCGATGTAGAGGCGGTCGCGCGTGACGGCCGGCGCCCGCTGGTACTCGGCCAGCACGCTGCTGAAGCGCTGCGCGTCACCTTCGGCTTGCGCGACGACCCGCGCCTTGTACGCCTCGGCCTCTTCGCGCAGGCGGGCCGCCGAGCCCTGCGCCCGCGGGATCACGTCGTTCGCGTAGGCCTGGCCTTCGTTCTTGAGCCGCTCGCGGTCGGCGCCGGCGCGCACCGCGTCGTCGAACGCCGCCTGCACCTGCTCGGGCGCCTGCACGTGCTGGACGTTGACGTTGGCCACGATGATGCCGGCCTTGAGGCGGTCGAGCTGCGCCTGCACCGACCGGGCCAGTTCCGCGGCGATGGCATCGCGCTGCTCGTACAGCACCGAGTCCATGTTCGAGCGGCCCACGATCTCGCGCACGGCCGACTCGGATGCCTGGACGACGGCCTCGTCGGGGTTGCGGTTCTCGAACAGGTAGTCCTTGGCGTTGCTCAGCCGGTACTGGACCGTGAACCGGATGTCCACGATGTTCTCGTCCTGCGTCAGCATGGACGAGTCACGCAGGCCGGTCGCCTGCACCACCGTGTTGCGCCCGACCTCCACCGAGCGCAGCTGGGTGACAGCCACCGTCTCGTGCGCCTCGAACGGGTAAGGCAGGCGCCAGTTGAAGCCGGCCTCGACCGTCTTGCTGTACTTGCCGAAGGCCGTCACGACGCCCTGGTGGCCTTCCTGGACGATGAAGAAGCCGCTGCCCAGCCAGATCAGCGCCGCCACGCCGACCACCAGGCCGGCGCCGATGCCCGCGCTGCGCATGTCGGGCTGGAAACCGCCCCCGCCGCCACCGCCGCCGGTGCCGCCGCCGCGCGGCTCGCCGGGGCGGTTGCCGCCACCCTGGTTGCCGAACAGGCCGCCGAGCTTTCGGTTGAAGTCGCGCCACAACTCGTCGAGGTCGGGCGGGCCGTCGTTGCGGCCGTTGTTCAACAGGCGGTCTCCGCCGGCGAGGCTGCCAGGGCGTCCGGCGGCAGGACGCCGCACGAGGTGCGAAAGCGCCCCGCGGCACAGCGCCCACGTCGCGACGGCCAGGTCGGTCAGGCGGTACCGGTCAGTCGGCTCAGGCCGGCCGTGCGCCGGCCACTCGGGCTCTCGGGTCGGGTTCATGTGGGGTTCCCAAGGGGATCGATAAGGGTCGTGCGCGGCCCGGTGGCTCGGCGGGTGGACCGTGCGGGGGCGCCCGGGCCGACGGCCGGCCACGCGTAGGCCGAGGCGGCGGCATCCAGGCCGCGGGGATCATGCTCACCGGCTGCAACCGGGCCTGCCGCGACGTCGCCGCGGACCGCGCGCGCGAGCTCTTCGCGCAATTCGGCGATGCCGGCACCCGTCGCAGCGCTCACGAACAGGCGCGGGACCTCCCGGCCATCGGGGCGCAGCAGGCGGTCGGCCGTGGCGAGCGGGCGGGCGTCCGGGCCGAGCTGATCGACCTTGTTGAACACGAGGATCTGAGGCACGTCAGCGGCGCCGATCTCGGCCAGCACCCGGTCGACCTCGGCCATCTGCTCGTCTCGCTGCGGGCTGGAGGCATCGACCACGTGCAACAGGAGATCCGCGTCGGCGGCTTCCTGGAGAGTGGCCTGGAATGCCTCGACGAGGCGGTGCGGCAGGTCACGGATGAAGCCGACCGTGTCGGACAGCGACGCGCGGCGGCCGAGGTCGCCGAGGTACAGCTGGCGGGTGGTCGTGTCCAGCGTGGCGAACAGCTGGTCGGCCGCGTAGGTGCCTGCCTTCGTCAGGGCGTTGAACAGGGTCGACTTCCCGGCGTTGGTGTAGCCGACCAGCGACACCCGGAAGACACCTTGGCGCTCGCGGGCCCGGCGCTGCGTCCCGCGCTGACGCTTGACCTTCTCCAGGCGCGCCTTCAGGCCCTTGACGCGGTCGTCGATCATCCGGCGGTCGAGCTCGATCTGCGCCTCGCCCGGTCCGCCCCGGGTGCCGATGCCGCCCCGCTGGCGCTCGAGGTGGCTCCAGCGCCGCACCAGGCGGGTCGCCAGGTACTGCAGGCGCGCCAGTTCGACCTGCAGCTTGCCCTCGTGGCTGCGGGCGCGCTCGGCGAAGATCTCGAGGATCAGCATGGTCCGGTCAGCCACCGGCACACCGAGGTGCCGCTCGAGGTTTCGCTGCTGCACCGGCGAAAGCGCCTGGTCGAACAGCACCACCTCGGCGCCACTGGCCAGGACCTGCTCGCGGATCTCGTCGGCCTTGCCCGAACCCACGAACAGCGCCGAGTCCGGCGCCTGACGCCGAGCCACGATGCGAGCCACCGGCTCGTCCCCGGCCGAGGTGGCCAGCAAGGCAAGCTCGTCCAGGCTCGGATCGAACGAGGTGGTTCCCGGCAGATGCACGCCCACGAGCACCGCCTTGGGGGCGGCGCTGGCCGCATCGGGCGCCGGGGTGGCGCTGGGTCGTGCAGTCACGAAACGGTCGGGACGTGCGCGCTCAGGACTGCCCGCCCTCGCCGGGGTCACCGACGTGGAAGTTCACGGCACGGCCGGGGACCACGGTCGAGATCGCGTGCTTGTAGACCATCTGGGTCACGGTGTTTCGCAGCAGCACCACGTACTGGTCGAACGACTCGATGTGTCCCTGCAGCTTGATCCCGTTGACCAGGTAGATCGACACGGGGACGTGCTCCTTGCGCAGCAGGTTGAGGAACGGGTCTTGGAGTAATTGTCCTTTGTTGCTCAAGATGCTTCTCCGCGTTCTGGGACCGGTTGGTCTGGACATTAACACAGGCCCCTCGGGGCTCCGGGTCTGCCCTAGGAGTCCTTCTGAACGAAGGGGTTCCGGGAGGAGCGCATCTCAAGGCGCAACGGGGTGCCCACCAGCTTGAAGGCCTCGCGGATGCGCGCCTCCAGGTAGCGCTTGTAGCTGTCGGTCACGTGCTCGAGCGAGTTGCCGTGGATCACCACCACCGGCGGGTTCATGCCACCCTGGTGGGCGTAGCGCAGCTTGGGGCGGAACGCGCCGACCCGCTTGGGCGCCTGGCGCTCGACGGCCTCGTGCACCAGGCGGGTGAGCGCCGGGGTGGGCAGCTTGCGCGTGGCCGACGCATACGCCTCGCCGAGCGAGGCCCACACCGGCCCGAGGCCCTGGCGCCGCTGGGCCGAGATCGGGTGCCGGGGCGCGAACTTCACGAAGGCCAGCCGCTGCTCGATGGATCGCTCGACCATCTCGCGCTGGTAGGCGTCGACCGCGTCCCACTTGTTGATCGCGATGACCAGCGCCCGGCCGTTGTCGAGGACATAGCCGGCGATGTGCGCGTCCTGGTCGGTGACCCCCTGGGTGGCGTCGACCAGCAGCAGAACGACGTGGGCCTCGGCGATCGCCTGCAGGGTCTTCACCACGGAGAACTTCTCGACCGCCTCGAACACCCGGCCCTTGCGGCGCAGGCCGGCCGTGTCGATCAGCTCGTACCGGCGCCCCTGGCGCTCGAACGGGATGCGGATCGCGTCGCGGGTGGTGCCCGGCTGGTCGAACGCGATCACCCGCTCCTCGCCCAGCCAGGCGTTGATCAGCGTCGACTTGCCGACGTTCGGGCGGCCGGCAACCGCGAGCCGGATCGGGCGGGTCGCGTCGTCGCCGTCGGCCGGTTCCGGCTCCGCCGGCGGTGCCGGGACTGGCGCCAACGCCTCCTCGAGCAGGCTGCGAACGCCCTGCCCGTGCGCGGCCGAGATCGGATGCGGCGCGCCGAGACCGAGTTCGAAAAACTCGCCAAGCAGCGGCGAATCGCTCATCCCCTCGGCCTTGTTGGCGGCCAGCACGACCGGCTTGCCCACCTGCCGCAGGTAGCCGGCGATGTCGTGGTCCTGCGCCGAGAGTCCGCCGCGCACGTCGACGACGAAAATCACCGCATCGGCCTCGGCCACGGCCTGACGGGTCTGGCGCGCCATCTCGTGCACCAGGCCCGTGTCGCTCGTGGGCTCGAAGCCACCGGTGTCGACGACGATGAACTCGCGCTCGTCCAGGCGCCCGTCGCCGTAGTGGCGATCTCGCGTCAGGCCGGGGAAGTCGGCCACGATCGCGTCGCGGCTGCGCGTGATGCGGTTGAAGAGCGTCGACTTGCCGACGTTCGGCCGACCGACGATGGCGATGACCGGCTTCATCGCGCGGCTCGAGGCCACACCCCGGCGACAGACAGCGGACTGGACGCCCGCACGGGCCTCACCGCGCCGCCCTCATTCGGGCCTGAACGCGAACAGCCCGCCGCTGCGCGTGCCGACGAGGACCGTCGTGCCGATCGCCGCCGGCGGCGTCACGACAGCCGAGCCGTCGGTGGCGAGGCGAAGCTGCAGATCGCCCGTCTGGCGCGACAGGAAGTGCACCCAGCCCTCCTCGTCGCCGACCATCACGGTGCGGCCCGCGATCAGCGGGGCTGCAAGCCCGCGGTGCCGCAGCTTCTCCTGCGTCCACAGCGGTTCTCCGGACGCTGCACGCCAGGCTTGCAGGCGATCGCTGGCGTCGGCGGCCACCACCACGCTGTCGTCGACGCTGACCCCGTTGAGGCCGCTGACGGGCCGGGTCCACGCCACGCTGGCGCGATCGGCTTGCACGCAGCCCACGGCGGCCTGGAACGACCGCGCACAGACGAGGTCGCCGTGGCGCGCCAGCGGGCCGACCAGGTCGGCCAGCCGCTCGATTTCGTTCGCCCCGCGCGGCGCGGCCAGTGGCACCTCCCAGCGCACCACGCCCCGCGTCGGGTCGACGCCGGTCAGCCGCGTCCCCTGACCGACCAGCAAGGTGTCGCGGTACGGCGCGAGCACGCCCGCCTGCATCAGCGTGAGCGGGTCACCTGGCCGCTGCAGCGTCCAGAGCGGGCGGCCGTCGAGCACGTCGAACGCCTGGACGACCCGGTTGGTCGCGAGCACGAAGACACGCTCTCCCGCGACCAGCGGGGCGGTCACGACGCGCTGCCCCAGCCCCCGCCGCCACAGGATGCGGCCGGCGTCGAGCACGACCAGTTCACCCTCGCGGGTCACGACGGCCGCGAACCGCCCGTCGCTGCCAGCCCCGCTGCCCAACGGCGCGTCGACGGGCGTCCGCCAGCGCTCCGCCCCGGTGTCGGGCTCGATCGCGACCACCACGCCGTCGCGACCGGCCGCCACGAAGACGCCGCCGGCCGATGCCAGCACAGCCCCGTCGGGCAGCCCGCCGACGCTGCGTTGCCAGACCATGCGACCGGCGATCTGCGGGACGAGCGGCTCGAGCGGCGTCGGCTTCGGCTTGGGCGATCCGGAACAGGCCGCCAGGGCCGCGAGAGCGGGTGCGGCGACGATGAGGCGTCGTCGGGCGCGGTCGACGCGGGCCGCGCTCAAGACTTGGCCTCCGGCCTGGCAGGCGCCGCCCCGATCGAGGTCAGCTTGGCTTCGATCAGCCTGCGGTACTCGACCTGGTCGTCCATGGCATTCCAGGCGCGGGTCCAGGCCGCCTTGGCCTCCTCGACCTTGCCTTGGGCGAAGAACGCATCGCCGCGGCGATCCTGCACGAGGCCCTCGAACGCCGGTGCCTGCTCGCCCTCGAGCAGCTTGATCGCCTCGTCGGCCTTGCCCTGATCGATCAGCACGCTGGACAGGCGCAGGCGCGCGATCACGCGGTACTCGGCCTCGGTGGCGCTTTCTGCCGCCCAGCGCAGGTTGCCGATCGCCGGCTCGACCTGCCCGGCGTCGAATTGCGCCCGGGCTGCCAGCAGGGCCCCCTGCTGCGCGAACGCGGTACGCGGGAACTTCTGGCGCAGGTCCGACGACGCGCGCTCGATGCGGGCAGCATCGGCCTCGCGCACCGCGCGCTCGAGCTCGTCGTACATGGCCGCGGCGCTGGCGCCCTGGTCGCGCTGCCACCACTGCCAGCCCTGCCAGCCGGCGAAGCCGGCCATCACCAGGGCGAGCGTCCAGGTGATGAGGTTGCCGTAGCGCCTCCAGAAGTGCTTGACGCGCTCGAGCTGTTCCTGTTCTTCGAGGTCGAGGTGCGTGGCCATGGCAGGGTGTCGTCGGGGCAAACCGGGGATTATCGCGGGAGGACGGCCGCCGCCCAGGCCACGAGGTCGTCGAGTGGCACCGAGCGCTGGGGCTCGTTCTCGTCTCGCAGCGCCTTGACCGCGACTTCACCGCGCGCCATTTCGTCCTCGCCGAAGATCAGCGCGTGGCTGGCGCCGGAGCCGTCGGCGCGACGGAACTGGGCCTTCATGCTGCCCTGGCCGGCGTTCATCAGGACCGAGTGGCCCGACGCGCGCAGCGCCTCGATCGCCACCAGCGCCCGGGGCAGCGAAGCGGGCGACGGCAGGATCGCGTACAGCGACGGCGGGCGCATCGAGGCCGCCCGCCCGACCTCCTGCATCAGCAACAGCACGCGTTCCATGCCCATGCCGAAGCCGACGCCGGGCGTCGGCTTTCCCCCGAGCAACTCGAACAGCCCGTCGTAGCGTCCCCCGCCGCAGACGGTGCCCTGCGCGCCCAGCCGGTCGGTCACCCATTCGAAGACGGTCAGGCTGTAGTAGTCGAGACCGCGCACCAGGCGCGGGTTCACTCGATAAGGCAGGCCCGCCGCGTCAAGCACCGCGCGCAGACCGTCGAAGTGCTCCCGCGACGCCGGCCCGAGGTGGTCGATCAGCCTCGGAGCCTGTTCAATGAGCGACTGCAGATCGGGGTTCTTGCTGTCGAGCACGCGCAGCGGGTTGGTGTGCAGGCGTCGCCTCGAGTCGTCGTCCAGCGCGTCGCGGCGAGCCTCCAGGTAGGCGACGAGGGCCTCGCGGTGCGCGCGGCGCTCGGCGGGCGCCCCCAGGCTGTTGAGCTCGAGGCGCACGTCGCGGTCCTCGACGAACCCGAGTTCGCGCCAGAGGGCACGCAACATCAGGATCATCTCCGCATCGACGTCCGGCCCGGCAAAGCCCAGGGCTTCCGCGCCGAACTGGTGGAACTGGCGCGAGCGGCCCTTCTGCGGGCGCTCGTGCCGGAACATCGGCCCGAGGTAGAACAGGCGCTTGCCGCCGTCGTGCAGGAGCGAGTGCTCGATGGCCGCCCGCACGACGCCCGCGGTGTTCTCGGGCCGCAGGCTCAGCCGGTCGCCGTTGAGGGAGTCCTCGAACGCGTACATCTCCTTCTCGACGATGTCGGTGACCTCGCCGAGGCCGCGCACGAACAGGGCCGTGGGCTCGACGATCGGCGTGCGGACCTCGCCGTACCCGTAGCGGTCCATCAGGCGGCGGATCGTGGACTCGAGGTGCTGCCAGCTGGCGGTCGCGGGCGGCAGGATGTCGTTCATGCCCTTGACGGCACGCAAGGGCTCTTTGGCGGTGTCGGCCATGGGGGCGTGTAGGTCTCTGGATGAGGCAGGGGCCGGGCACTCGTCACGGGGTTCCGGCAGGCCGCGCGGGTCGGCGGGCCGGTCGCCGGCGCGGGTCGTGGCGTCAGGTCGCCACCGACTGCCCGAAGCGCCGCTCGATGTAGTCCTCGACGAGCTTGTGGAACTCCGTGGCGATGCCCTCGCCGCGCAAGGTCATCGCCTTCTCGCCGTCGATGAAGACCGGCGCGGCCGGGGCCTCGCCGGTGCCCGGCAGGCTGATGCCGATGTCGGCGTGCTTGCTCTCCCCGGGGCCGTTGACGATGCAGCCCATCACGGCAACCTTGAGGTTCTCGACGCCTGGGTAGCGGGTCTTCCAGACCGGCATCATCGCGCGCAGGTGGTCGTCGATCTGCTTGGCGAGTTCCTGGAAGGTGGTGCTCGTCGTGCGGCCGCATCCGGGGCAGGCCGTGACGCTCGGGTTGAAGGCCCGCAAGCCGAGCGCCTGCAGGATCTCGAGCGCCACGACCACCTCCTGCGTGCGCGCTTCGCCGGGCTGCGGGGTGAGGCTCACGCGGATCGTGTCGCCGATGCCCTCCTGCAGCAGCACGGACAGCGCCGCGGCGGACGCGACGGTGCCCTTCGTGCCCATCCCAGCCTCGGTCAGGCCCAGGTGGAGCGCGTAGTCGCAACGCTCGGCGAGCGCGCGGTACACGGTGATGAGGTCCTGGACCCGCGACATCTTGCAGGACAGCACGATCTGGTGGCGCGCCAGGCCGAGTTCCTCGGCGCGACGGGCCGACTCGATCGCCGAGGTCATCACCGCGCGGATCATGACCTCCTCGGCATCCACGGGCTGGGCTAATCGCCCGTTCTCGTCCATCAGCTGGCCGAGGAGCTCCTGGTCGAGGCTGCCCCAGTTCACGCCGATCCGGACAACCTTGTCGTAGCGGGCGGCCACCTCCACCATCTGGGCGAACTGCTTGTCGCGCTTGTCGCCCTTGCCGACGTTGCCCGGGTTGATGCGGTACTTGCTGAGCGCCTCGGCGCACGCCGGTTCATCGGTCAGCAGCCGATGCCCGTTGTAGTGGAAGTCACCGACCAGGGGCACGTCGATGCCCATGCGGTCGAGCTGGTCGCGGATGTAGGGGACGGCCTTGGCGGCCTCGGGCGTGTTGACCGTGATGCGCACCAGCTCGGACCCCGCGATGGCGAGTTCCTTCACCTGAATCGCGGTCTCGACGACGTCGACCGTGTCGGTGTTGGTCATCGACTGGACCCGAACCGGCGCGTCACCCCCTATCGTCACCACGCGGGAACCCCATCGCACCAGGGCCTGGAGAGACCGGCGTGGGGCCGGGCGTGCCATGCGGATCGGCGCATCGAGCGGAACGGCGTTGCGGATCATGGGGACCCCAGGGAAGTGATCAACGAACCTCGAGACGCGCGACGTTGTCGCGCGTGTGACTGGCGAGATCCACCGGTTGTCCGCGCCACTGAACCGTGGTCGAGGCGGCATTGCCGATCGTGAGCTGCATCGGCATGACCCCGGACAGACCAACCTGCTCGCCCGGCTGCAGGGTGCGCGACAGCAGCACGGCCCCTCGCGCGTCGAGCACCTCGATCCAGGATTCGGAGGTCGCCCGGAGCTGCAACGGACGGCTCAGGTCAACGGCGGCCGCCGCCGAGGGTGGCGGGGCGGAGTGGACCGTCTCGACCGACGGTGCGGACGGCGCCGCGGTGGCCGGCACCGCGTTATCGGCGGGCGGCGTGGCCGGCGGTGGCGGCGCGATCGCCGGTGCTGGCCCCGCCGCGGGCAGCGGGGTGACGGCCACTGTCGTGACGCCCGGTAACTGGCCATCCTGGGGCCACCACCAGACGACTGCGGACGCCACCAAGAACAGCATCGGCCCCCACACGATCGGGCGCGACAGCCAGCCCAGCGCGTCGCCGCGCAGCCGCGCCGAGCCCTCCCGGAACGGCGTGTTCAAGCCAGGCCCCACCTCGCCCAGGGCCGAATCGTCGGGCATGGGCAGGCGCTGCAGCACGGGCCCCGCGTCGACACCCAGGGCCCGACACACCGCCAGCGCGAGTGAGCGGGTGTAGGCGGCGCCATGCAACTCGTCGATCTGGTCGGCCTCCAGCGCCTCCAGGCGGCTCACCGACACGCGCAGCTGGCCGGCCAGCGCCGCGACCGAAAGGTCCTTGGCGAGGCGCGCCTCGCGCAGGAGCTGGCCGGCGGATCGGCCGTCCCCCGGGACGCTGGCCGCGGGGCTGTCAGTCATCGAAACGCCGCTGGTCGAACGCCCGCGCTTCAGGCGACTGGGGGAAGCGCGTGCGCAGCTGCTGGCCGAACTCGGCGGCACCCGCCGCGTTGCCCAGTCGGTGCTCGATCCGCGCCGCGAGCCACAGGCTCTCGGCGTTCACCACGTCGGCCTGCGCGTTGACCCGGCGGACGTAGTAGCGCGCCCGCTCCAGCTCCCCGCGGCGCAGGAGCACCTCGGCCAGGTTGTACGCAGTCGCAGGGTTTGCCGCATCGAGCTCGTAGGCGCGCGTGAGCGTGCGCTCGGCATCCGCATACTGGCCCGCGCGCGCCTGGCACACCCCCTGCGACAGCAAGGTGCGCGTGACACCGGGATAGCGCGGTTCGCCCAGCGCCTTCTCGAACTGCTGGTTCGCCTCGACGAAGCGCCTCTCCCGGCACAGGTGCCAGCCGAAGTTGTGCATCGCGTCGCCGTCGCGCGGGTTGATCTGCAGCGCGCGCCGGAAGCTGTCTTCTGCGAGCGGCGCCTCGCCGAGGTTCGAGTAGATGAGCCCGCGCAGGTTGAACGCCGGTCCGAGGTTCGGGTCGGCGGCCAGTGCGAGCTTGACCTCGTCGAGTGCCACCGTGAGCTGCCCGCGGGAGAAGTAGGCCGTGGCGAGCTCCAGCCGGACCCGGGCCCGCCGCGCTTCCTGCGTCTCGTCCGAGGCGGTGACGCGATCGCGCAGCTCCCCGGTCGGCCCGCCGGCGCAGCCCTGCATCGACAGCAGGGCGGCTATCCCGACGAGGACCACCAGGAGCAGGCGGTACGGCCGCCCGCCGGAGATGCTGATCAGCGCCATGTGAACTCCTGATCGCCGGCGCGCTGCCGCCGCGTCGACGGCAGGGCGATCGGCTGCTCGCGCGCCGCGGCGAGTCGCTGCGCCGCACGCGTGCGGTCGACCACTTCGCCGGCCAACTGGCCGCAAGCCGCGTCGATGTCGTCGCCGCGCGTGCGCCGCACCGTCGTGACGAGCCCGGCCTGCTGCAGGGCCGACGCAAAGGCCGCCACACGCTCGGACGTCGACCGCTTCAGCCCCGAGGCCGGGAACGGGTTGAACGGGATCAGGTTCACCTTGCAGGCGATCCTCGGGCGCAGCAACTCGGCGAGCGCCCGGGCGTGAGCGTCGGTGTCGTTGACCCCATCGATCATGCAGTACTCGATCGTGACGAAATCGCGCGGCGCCGCCGGCAGGTAGCGAGCACACGCGCCGAGCAGCTCGGCAATCGGGTACTTGCGGTTCAGCGGCACGAGATGGTCGCGCAGCGCGTCGTCGGGCGCGTGGAGGGACACCGCCAGCGCGACGGGGCAATCGCGCGCCAGCCGGTCGATCATCGGCACGACGCCTGACGTCGAGACCGTGAGACGGCGGCGCGACAGGCCCTGGCCGTGGTCGTCCAGCATGATGCGCAGAGCCGGCACGAGGGCCGAGTAGTTCTGCAGCGGCTCGCCCATGCCCATCATCACGACGTTGGTGACGACGCGCTGTCCGGCGGGCGTGCCGAGGCGCGCCCGCAGCACACGCTCGGCATGCCACAGCTGGAAGACGATCTCCCCGGTCGAGAGGTTCCGGCTGAAGCCCTGGTGGCCGGTCGAGCAGAAGCGGCAGCCCACCGCGCACCCCGCCTGAGACGAGATGCACAGCGTGCCGCGGTCATCCTCCGGGATGAAGACCGTCTCGACCGCGTTGCCGGCCCCGACGTCGAACAGCCACTTGACCGTCCCGTCGGCCGACACGTGCTCGCTGACGACCGGCAGGCGGCCGACCTCAGCGACCCCGGAAAGCCGTTCGCGCAGGCCGCGGGCCAGGTCCGACATCTGCGCGAAGTCGCACTCGCCGCGCTGGTGGATCCAGCGGAACAGCTGAGTCGCGCGAAAGCGCTTTTCCCCGATCGACTCAAACCAGTCGGCCAGCGCCTCGCGGTCCAGGTCGAGAAGGTTGACCGGCGTCATGATCGCCACGCGTCCGGAAGGCGCCGCGTCGACGCGCGCGCCCTCAGCGCGAGTAGACCGCCATCGACGGGAAGAAGAACGCGACCTCCACGGCCGCGGTCTCCGGCGC
>JALOSQ010000106.1 GCA_025458335.1 Ideonella sp. | reverse complement strand
GGTGCTGCCGGCGCGGTGCGGCGTTCATCGCGACCTCAGCCCTGGACGGCCGCGGAGACGATCAGACCGATCGCGATGCACATCGCGCCGACCACGATGGCCAGCGCCAGGTTCTGCTTCTCGACGATTTCGTCCCACAGGTCGTACGGCGTGAGCTTGTCGATGATGACGAAGCTGATCCAGAAGATCAGCACGCCGATCAGCGCGAACAGGATCGAGCCGAAGAAGACGGCGGGTCGCAGCCATTCGATGCCCAGCATGGTTTCTCCTCGAAAGTGGCGGGTGGCGGGGGTGGAACGGGTCGGGAACGGGTCGGGGTGGCGTGGGGGCGTCGGGAACCGGGTCTCGCGTGATCGGTCGGGCGTGGCCGGGCTACTTGTGGCCGCCGCCCCAGCTGCCGCCGCCGAACGAGCCGCCGCTGGTGCGTGGCGCCGCGCCGCCGCGGGCCACGCACTCACGGTACTCGGCCGAACGCTCGCCGAACGTCGCACGCTCGTCGGCGCAGCGGTCATCGCCGTCACAGCGGCTCATCAGGACGAAGATCAGCACCACGACCGCCCAGAACACGATCTGCGGCCCGATCGTCGCCTTGGCCGACACGCTGGGCGCGGCATCGCGGCGCAGCGCGGCGGCCTGCTCCGGCGGGAGGCGGAACGCGGCGCGGACGGTCTCGGCGTCGATCGTGCGGCCGGCCGACCAGGTCACCTCCTGCGCCAGTCCGCTGCCGGTCTGCTCGCGGTTGAGCTTGAGGCGTGCGTTCAGGCCGGTGCCCGCGTAGTCGGCGTGCCGCGTGCGCTCGCCGCGACGGATCTGCCAGTAGAACTCGCCGAGCACGTGCGTGACGCGGCTCGAGTAGGTGTAGCGCTGCTGGTAGGTCACGCCGTCCAGTTCGACGCGCCGGCCGGCCTGCGCGGGCACGCCGGTGATCGGCTGCACGAGGCTCCAGCCGTCGTCCGCGTCGACCAGGAACGCGAAGCCGGCGGTCCGGTGGTAGAGCAGGTACTCGCGCCAGAAGCTCTGGTCCTCTTCGCCGGCTTCCGGCACGGTGACGCGTTCCAGGTAACCCACGACCTGCCAGGGCAGGGCAGGCGTCGTGCCCGCCGCGGCGCGGCCACTGGCCTTGTCTGCGGGGGACGCGCGCCGGGGGCCGTCGACGGCCAGCTCGCCGACGCTTCCCAGGGGGATCTGCGGTTCCACGCCGGCGGCCTGCCCGTAGTGCCGAAGATCCGCGCCGGGACCCTGCGACACGTCGATCACGGCGGCGCAGGTGCCGCAGGCGACGGTGCGGGTGCCCTCGAGCTGCAGCGTGACCGACGCGCCGCAGCCCGGGCACTCGAGGCGCCGCGTCGCCAACGTCTTCTCCGAGGCGTGCTGCAGCCCGGTCAGCGACAGGTCGTCGAGCGACACCGACTGCCCGACGAACCAGGACGGCGCGGCGGGGTCGCCGTAGTCGATCGTGGCCACCTCGCCGCTGGCGCGGCGCAGGTCCGCGACCACGAATCCGCGGCCGATCACCGGACGCGAGGGCAGCTCGCCTTCCGCGGCGTTAAGCCGCACCGCCTGTACCGAGGCGACCTCCCAGCGCTCGTCGCCCAGGCGCAGCGGCGCGCCGACCTTCAGCGTTTCCGCCGGCGGCAGGCCCGGTGGCGCCGGGGCCGGCAGCGTCATCACGTATCGGCCGTTGTCCTCGCTCAGCCATGCGGAGCGAGGCGGTGCGTCGGCCTCGCCATCGGGCGACTCGAACAGCGCGTGCCACTCGTTCCAGAACCCGGCCGCATAGCGGAACTGCAAGCGGCCCACCAGCGTGAACGACGCGCCGCGCCAGCGCCCGGCAACGCCCAGCGCGAGCGGCGAGTGGTCGTCGAACAACTCGGCGCTATCGCCGATGCGGCGCAGCGCCTCGCCATCGCGAAGCACCTGGCTGCGGCAGTAGCTGCAGACCGCAAACGCCGAGGCCGCCGAGCGGAACGCCACCGGCGCGCCGCAATTCGGGCAGGCGGCGGTCCATCGACGCTGGGCGGGCAGCGGGGAGTCGTCCTGGGCCACGCCGGTTCAACCGATGTCGGTCGCCGGGACGCGCGCCGCCCGGCCGGCCGGGGTCACGCGCCGCGACCCGTCAGACGAGCTTCTTGAGCAGTTCGGCCTTCTTGGCCGAGAACTCGTCGTCCGTCAGCAGGCCTTTCGCCTTGAGTTCGCCGAGTTTCTCGATGGTGGCCATGATCTCGTCGGGGCGCAGGGCGGCGACCAACGGGGCCGCGGCCTGGGCCGCTTGCGCCGCGTTCGCCTGCTGCAGGCCTTGCGAGAGCTGGGCGGCCATGGCCTGGCCCATCGCGACGCCGGCGCCCAGGCCGATCGCATCGCCCACCACGCCCCCTCCGCCGCCGCCACCGCCACCGGCGGCACCCTCGGCGAACTTGGGAATCGACTGCGCCGTCTGGTACTGCATGAACCGGCCCATGTCCTGGCCGACCATGCCCATGCCGATGCGCTGGTCGAGGATCTTCTGCAGCTCCTCGGGCAGCGAGACGTTCTGGACGGTCACCAGGTCGAGCTGCAGGCCGATCTTCTCGAAGTCGGGTGCGGTCGCCGCCTTCAGGCGCTCGGCGAACTCGACCTGGTTGGCCGCGAGGTCCAGGAACGGGATGCCCGACTCGGCCACCGCGTCGCTGATGTGCTGCAGCATCAGCGCGCGCAGCTGGCCCTCGAGGTCCGCCGCGGTGTAGGTGTCGCGCGTGCCCGAGATCTCGGTGTGGAAGCGCTTGGGGTCCGCGATGCGGTAGCTGTAGTTGCCGAACGCGCGCAGCCGCACGGCGCCGAAGTCCTTGTCGCGGATCGTCACCGGCTGGGTCGTGCCCCACTTCTGGTCGACCTGCTGGCGCGTGCTGAAGAAGTAGACGTCGCTCTTGAACGGGCTCTGGAACAGCTTGTCCCAGTTCTTCAGGTAGGTGAGGATGGGCAGCGTCTGCGTGGTGAGCTTCACGCGCCCGGGCCCGAACAGGTCGGCGACACGGCCTTCGTCGACGAACAGGGCCATCTGCGACTCGCGCACCGTGAGCTGCGCGCCGGTCTGGATCTCGTTGCCCGCCATCGGGAAACGCCAGGCGAGGATGCCGTCGCGCGGCTCCAGCCACTCGATGACGTCGATGAACTGTTTCTTGATGAAGTCCATCAGGGCCATGGGTCCTCCTCGGCAGTCGCGCAGTCTGGTGGCGGGATCGGGCCCCGTGACCCTGGCGTCATCGGGGCCGGCGAATAATAGGCGGCAATGAACGCAGACCCGAGCTCCCCTGCCCCGTCCCCGCGGCCCGGGGCGGCAGGATCCCTCGATCTCGCCGTGGTCGGGGCCGGGCCGGTGGGCCTCGCCCTGGCCCTGCTGGCGGCCGAGCGCCTTCCCGCGGCGCGCATCACCCTGTTCGACGCGCGTTCCCTCGATCACGACCTGACGCGCGACGGGCGCACGCTGGCGCTGTCGCTGGGCAGCGTGCAGCTGCTGGAGCGTCTCGGCGCCTGGCCGGGCGACGCCGCGGCGCCGATCGCCGAGGTGCACGTGTCGCAGCAGGCCTTCGGGCCGGTGGCGTCGGGCCGCTGGTGGCC
This sequence comes from Ideonella sp., assembly GCA_025458335.1. Lineage (GTDB taxonomy): Bacteria > Pseudomonadota > Gammaproteobacteria > Burkholderiales > Burkholderiaceae_C > JAIYCR01. The sequence continues at coordinate 7,563 of JALOSQ010000106.1, read as the reverse complement.
GCCCGCGCTGCGGCGCGAGCCGGAGGTGCGGCTGCGCGCCAGCGACGAGGCGGTCCCGATGCTGGGGGCGGTGCTGCCCTACGGCCGGCTCGTCTCGGCCCTGCAGGCCGCCTGGCTCCAGCGCGCCGAGGCCGATCCGCAGCGGCGCGTCACGCGCTTCGGCTGGCCGGTGAAGGCGCTCAAGCCGGTGCCGGCGACCGGCCCCGCGGCCGCGCGCGGGGTCGAGGTCGACGCCGGCGTGGCCGAGCGCTTCGACCTCGCGGTGGTGGCCGAGGGGGGCGTGTTCGCCGACCAGGCCCGCAAGGCCATCGCCGCCGATTACCGCCAGACCGCCTGGGTGGGCACGGTGACCCTCGAGAACGCCCGGCCGGGCGTGGCCTACGAGCGGTTCACCCGGCACGGGCCGGTGGCGCTGCTGCCGCTGCCCGCCACGGCCGGCGAGGCCTCCCGCGCCTCGCTGGTGTGGTGCACCGATGCGCGCGACGACCCGGTCGAGCCGCTCGACGACACGCAGCGGCTGGCGGTGCTCAACACGCTGCTGCACGGCGAGGTCGGACGCGCGGTGGCCATCACGCCGCTCAAGCGATTCGCGCTGGGCCTGAATGCCGAGCGCACGCTCGTCGACGGCGCGGTGGTGCGGATCGGCAACGCCGCCCAGACGCTTCACCCGGTGGCCGGCCAGGGCCTGAACCTCGGGCTGCGCGACGCCTTCGAGTTGGTCGAGGCGCTCCGGCATGCGCCCGACGTGCCTGCGGCGCTGCGGCGCGTCGAGTGGCGCCGGGCGCCGGATCGCTGGGCGCTCATCGCGACGACCGACTTCCTCGCCCGCAGCTTCACCTGGCAGCTGCCGGGGGTCGAAGGCCTGCGGGGCGCGGCGCTGGCTGCGCTGGACCTCGCCGCGCCGGTCAAGAGCCTGGTCGCCCGGCAGTTCATGTTCGGCCGGCGCTGACCGGGAGCCGCGGTTCGCCGGACCCTGCCGGACCCGAGGGTTGGTCATCCATGGCCGATCGTCACGAAGGCGTCACACGCGCGAAACTCTGCGTCGAGCGGCCCGACGACGGCCGGCCAGGGCAATGGAGGGCAGGATGCTGGTGGTGTGTGGCGAAGCGCTGATCGACGTGTTCGTGCAGGGCGACACGCCCGCTGGTCTGGCCGTCGAGGCGCGGGTCGGGGGTTCCCCTTTCAACGTGGCGGTGGGGCTGGCCCGGCTGGCGCAGCCCGTCGCCTTCGTCGGCGCGCTGTCGCGCGACGCCTCCGGCGAGCGGCTGATGCGGGCGCTCGCGGCCGAGGGCGTGCAGACCGGCTGGGTGCAGCGCCACAACGCCCGCAGCACGGTGAGCTTCGTCGGGGTCGACGGCCAGGGCGTCGCGACCTACGCGTTCTATGGTGACGGGGGGGCCGATCGCCGGCTCGGCGCGGCAGTGCTCGACCGCCTGCCCGACCCGGTGCAGGCCATTCACGTGGGCTCGTACGCCACGGTGGTCGAGCCGATCGCGCACACGTTGCAGTCCCTCGTGCAGCGCCACCAGGGCCGCTGCGTGATCGCCTACGACCCGAACGTGCGGCTGAACGTTGAGCCCGACATCGAGCGCTGGCTGGACCAGCTCGACTTCATGCTACCGCGCACGCAGGTGCTGAAGGTCAGCGAGGAGGACCTGCAGCGCCTGTACCGCCAGCACTCGGTCGAGAGCTTCGCCTCGCGCGCGCTGGCCAGCGGCGTGGCCCTGCTGGTGGTCACGCGCGGCGCCGCCGGCGCGAGCGCCTGGTTGCAGGGCCATCCGCGCCTGGACATTCCCGCGGTGGACGCCGACGTCGTCGACACCGTCGGTGCCGGCGACGCGTTCCAGGCCGCGTTGCTCGCGCGGCTGGCCGAGCTCGGGCGACTGTCCCTCGAGGGCCTGCGATCGCTGCCGGTCGACCACGCGCGCGACGCCCTCGGCTTTGCGGCCCGGGCGGCCGCGATGGCGTGCGGGCGGCGCGGGGCCGACCTGCCTCGACGCCCGGAGCTGCCGGCCCACGGGCTGCACTGACCCGCGCCGGTGACCGGCGAGATCGCCCTCAGGCTGGCAGGCGTCTTCGGCCTCGTCGCCCTCGGCGCCTGGATGGCCGGGCGCGGCTGGATCGCCACGACCGGCGCGGGCCTCACGGGCGCACGGCGCGCCGGCCGCTGGCTGACCACGCTGGTGTTCGTCGGCCTGTTGCCGGCGTTGCTGTTCCGCACGGCGGCGCGCATCGACCTGGCGGCGATGCCCTGGTCGGCCTTGGCGGCGTACTTCGTGCCGACGTTGGCGCTGATGGGCATCGTCATCGCTGTGGCCGCCCGCCATGCATCGGCGCCGGCGGAGCCGGCGGCCCGAGGGGTGGCGGCGGTCTTCGGCAACACCGCGCAACTCGGCATCCCGGTGATCACGGCGCTGCATGGCGAGGCCGGCCTGGCGGTGCACCTGGCGATCGTGTCGGTGCACGCGATCGTGCTGTTGGTGCCCGCCACCGTCTGGGCCGAGGTGGCGCTGGCACGGTCGGCCGCCATCCCGTCGGCCGGTCGGCTCCGGTCGGCCGGGCGACTGCTGGGCGGCATCGTGCGGCAGTCGGTCGTGCATCCGGTGGTGCTGCCGGTGCTCGCCGGGCTGGCGTGGAACCTGGCCGGCGGCGCGCTCGCCGCCCCGGTCGACGACGCGCTGCGGGTCGCGGGCATCGCCGCCCTGCCGTTGTGCCTGGTGTTGCTGGGCGTCTCACTGGCCGAAGGGGGTGTGGCGCGGCTCGCCGGGCCGGACGTGCGCGCGCTGGCGTCGGTCAAGCTGTTCGTGCTGCCGGCGATCGTGTGGGCAGTGGCCGCGGGCGGGTTCGGCCTGCAGGGGACCGTGCTGGCCGTTCTGGTGCTGGCGGCGGCGCTCCCGTCGGGCGTGAATGCGCTGCTGTTCGCCCAGCGGTACGAGACGGCCGTGGCCGCGACCGCGGCGACCGTGGTCGGCTCGACGATCGCCTACGGCCTGACCGTGCCCCTGTGGGCCTGGGCGCTCGGCCGGGCTGCCTGACGATCCGCCCGTTCACCCGCTCGCCGGGCCGACAGGCCGCCTCACGGGGCGAGTCCACGGCCGCGGTCGGGCCGGGCGTGGTGAATCCGCACGCCCGCAGGCACGCCCGGCAGGCGGGCGGCCCCACCCGGTGGGAGAATCCCACTCCCCGTATCCGCCCGGCGGCGCCGTGCGAGCCGGCCCTCGGGGCGCCGCCAGGCGCCCGTCGTGTGCCGGGCGTGCTGCCGCTTCCCGACGATGGACATCCCGGACCTTGCCGCCTACATGTCGCATGTCGGCGCCGCCGCGCGCGCCGCGGCCCGACCGCTCGCGGCGTCGCCGACGGCGCGGCGTGACGCAGCGTTGCGCGCCTTGGCGCAGCGCCTGCGCACCGGCGGCGATGCGCTCCAGTCGGCGAATGCGCAGGACCTCGAAGCGGCCCGCGGCCGCGGCCTCGCCCCGGCGATGGTCGACCGCCTTCGCCTTGGCCCCGCGGTGCTGGACACGCTGGCCGAGGGCTGCGAGCAGCTTGCCGCCATGCCCGATCCGGTGGGCGAGATCGTCGAGATGCGGCGTCGGCCCAGCGGCATCAGCGTGGGGCGCATGCGCGTGCCGATCGGCGTCTTCGGCATGATCTACGAGAGCCGTCCGAACGTGACGATCGAGGCGGCGTCGCTGGCGATCAAGAGCGGCAATGCCTGCATCCTGCGGGGCGGCTCCGAGGCAATGCACTCCAACCTCGCGCTGGCACGACTGGTGCAGTCGGCGCTGCTGGAGGCCAGCCTGCCACCCGAGGCAGTCCAGTTGATCGAGACGACCGACCGCGCCGCGGTCGGGCGGCTGATCGCCATGCCCGAAGCGGTCGACGTGATCATCCCGCGCGGCGGCAAGGGCCTGATCGAGCGCATCAGCGCCGAGGCGAAGGTGCCGGTGATCAAGCACCTCGACGGCAACTGCCACACGTACGTCGACGAGCGGGTCGACCTCGACATGGCGGTGCGGGTCACCGACAACGCCAAGACGCAGAAGTACAGCCCGTGCAACGCGACCGAGTCGCTGCTCGTGCACCGCGCCCAGGCCGAGGCCTTCCTGCCCCGCATCGGCGCGGTGTTCGCGGCCAAGGGGTGGCGAGCCTCGACGAGGCGATCGCGCACATCGAGGCGCATGGCTCGCACCACACCGATGCGATCCTGACCTCGGTGCACGAGCACGCGATGCGGTTCGTGCGCGAGGTCGACTCGGCCAGTGTGATGGTCAACGCCAGCACGCGCTTCGCCGACGGGTTCGAGTACGGCCTGGGCGCCGAGATCGGCATCAGCACAGACAAGCTGCACGCCCGCGGGCCGGTCGGGCTGGAGGGCCTGACCAGCCTGAAGTGGGTCGTGCTGGGCCAGGGTGAGGTCCGGGCCTGACGGTCCCGGCGTGACGCGACAGGGGTCGGGTGTGTTCACGTTGCCCTGGTGGCTGATGGCCCTGTTGATCGTGCTGGGCTTCTGGGCGATCGGCGCGCACAACCGCCTCAAGGCGTTGCGACGTGGCGTGCTCGGCGCCTTCGCCACGCTGACGGGCGCGCTGGCCGCACGCCGGGCCGCGGTGCTCGAGGCGGTCGGTGCCGTGCCTCCCTCCGTCGCGCCGGGTGTCGACGAGGCCGATCCCCCGGCGGCGCCATCGCTGCATCGCGCGCAGACTGCCGAGGCCTTGCGGCATGCCGCCCAGCAAGCCGCTGCAGCCCAGGCCGCCGCGATCGCGCGGCCGTTGGGCCGTGGCCGGCTGGGCAGTCTGTCCATGGCCGAGGAAGTCTTCGAGCAGGCCCTCGCCGGCTGGTTGGGTGCCTCGAGCGGTGAGGCCGCCGGCCAGCCAGCGCGGTGGGCCGCGGCCGACCTGGACCTGGCCATCGCGCGGCAGGCCTTCAACGTCGCGGTCGAGTCGCACAACCGGGCCCTGCGCCAGCCGCCGGCGAGCCTGCTCGCAGCCTTGCTGGGATTCCGCGAACTGGTCCCGTTGAGTGCCGGTCCCGGCCTGGTGGCGTCGCCGCCGTCTGGCGAGGCCCCGGCGCGGCTCGGGTCGGATCCGATCCGAGCTGCCTGACCCGAGGTCTGCGCTGTCATGGATTCGCCGCGAGCCGACCACGAGCAACAGGCCTCGGGCGTGGCGTCGGCCGCGACGCCACGGGGTCTGGTCGAGATCGTGGTCGCCTACGGCGCTGCGCTGGCCGTCTGGGGGCTGGTCGTGGGCGCCGGGGTGGGCTGGCTGTGGGCTTGGCGCTGGCCCTCTCCCCTCGGAGACTGGCCGTGGATCCCGTCGCTCGTGGCGGGGGCCGCGGCCACGGCGCTCGTGGTCGCGGGTACCGTGTGGCGCTCGCGTGCGCTTCTGCGCGGCGACGGCAGTGCGTTGGCGCTGTGGGCCGGAGGCGAGGCCCTGACTGCCTGGCCGGCGGTGGGCGGGCCCGCGCCGGCGCTCGACGAACTCGAGGGCCGTCTGCTGGAGGTAGCCGGCGAGGTCTCGCGCTCGTTCGGCTTGCCGCGGGGCAAGCTGTTCGTGCTGCGTGGTGAGGCCGCCCTGAATGCCTTCGCGGCCGGATGGACGGCGTCGACCTCGGCCATTGCCGTCACCCGCGGCGCTCTCGACGTGCTGGGCCGCGAGGAGCTGCGGGCGCTGCTTTCGCAGTTGTATGCCCACGTCAAGCGTGGAGATGCCCGCCTCCAGATGGCAGCGGTCTCGCTGGTCTGGGGGTTCGCGTGGCCGCGCGTCGTCGGCGAGTACCGGCGCCGCCCGGATCCCGAGGGATCGCCGGCCTCGGGGCTGGACCGTGCGCTGGGGACCGCACTCGTCGTGCTCGGAGCCCCCATGATGCACCTCGCCCGCTGGCTCCAGCAGCGCGCCGCCTCGGACCTCGAGTGGCAGGCGGATGCCGCCGCGGCGCGCGATGCGCCGTCGCTGCGGGTGCCGCTGGCCGCCGTGCTGCAGAAGGCTTGGTATCAGCACACCCGTGGCACCGACCGCCTGCAGTCGCCGCGATTGCAGGCGCTCGCGTCGATGCTTCTGGCCTGCCCGCCGGCCGGGTTGCGACGCCAGGGTTCCTGGCCGGAGCGCCTGCGCCGGCTCACCGGGCAGACGCTCGAGCCCCTGCCCTGCGAGTTGCTGACGCCGCTGGCCGTCGATCCGCCCATCGCGGCCGAACAGCCGGTGCCATCGGTGCCACCCGCGTGGTCGGGCCCGGGCGTGCTCGGTCCAGCGCGCGAGAGCGCTGGTGACGGCCGGCCGGCTGCGGCGGCCCCTCCTGCCGCGACGGTCGGCGGCGACCTCGCGGCGCGGATGTCGGCGGTCGCGGCGTCGCTGTCGGCGCCGTCGGACGATGCCGGGCTCGACGCCAACGACCTCGCACGGGCACTGGGCGTGTCCTCCGGGACGGTGCCGGCGGCTCCTTCGACAGGCCCGGAGCCCGCCGGGGCCGCCGCGGCAGCCCGGCCGGACATGGTGATCGCGGCTGCGGCCGCGGCGACCGAGGGCACGCGCCCGGTTCCGGCCCCGGCGCAGGCATCGCCCGCCGGGCCCCGGTCCGGGGCCCTGGATCAGCAGGCGGCGGTCGCGGCGCGCTGGCGGCCGATCGGCGCGCGGCTCGATGACGGCGCCGTGGTCGGGGCGACGGGACTGCCGCAGGCCCCGGTGCCGTCGAGGGTGGCGGCGCCTCCCTCGACGCCGGTGTCGCCGATCGCCGCGGCCTGGGCGGCCGCGCGTGCGGCGCGGCCGACGGGTCCCGGGGTCGTCGGCCCGGCTGCCGACCCCCGAGCCCTGGCTGCAGCCTCTGGCAGCGGGGCGGGAACGACGCCACGTGCCGGGCGCTTCGGTGCCCTGCCGCCAGTTCCTCCCCCCGGCAGCCCGGAAGCGCTCGAGATCGAACGGTTGGCCGGCCTGGCCCTGTCCGGAGGCGAGCCGATGGCCGGTCTGGCGGGTGCCGGGGCCCCGGGCGGTGGCCGCCCCGACCTGCCGGCCTCGGTGGCCGTTCCCGGTTCGTCCCGGGAGCGGTCGGGAGCCGAGTCTGGCAGCACGCCCCTGGATGACGGCGCGTCGGGGGCCGGCAGCACGACCGGGCGTCGCCGCCACCGCTGGCGTCGCCCCCGGCCGTACGCCGACTCGCTGCTGCCCCCGAACGCGGCCCGCAGCCGCGGGCCGACCACCGAAGCGACTCCTCTGGCTCCCGAGCCGACCCCAGGCCACGCCTCCGAGGCGCCGGCGGTCACCGGCGCCGACACGGCGAGCGCGGCCGCGCCAGCTGTCCAGCGAGCGCGCGCCGCGCCGACGCGGGACACGGAGAGGCCCGCGGCGGCATCCGCACCCGACACCGGGCCGCCATCCGCGGCCACGCAGGTGCCGCCCGACCTTCCCGCGGGCGACACCGCCGTCCCGCGCCCGATCGGGCGCCCTGGTGATCGCGGGGTACCGGCGCAGTCCGCCCTGGACCTGCCGGCGCTGGACATGCCCGCGCTTGACCGGGACGTGGCGTGGACGGCGTCGCCGACGCCGGCGGCGATCGACCTCGAGCTGGAGG
>JALOSQ010000407.1 GCA_025458335.1 Ideonella sp. | reverse complement strand
TGGGCGCGCACCCAGTTGCTCTACGTCTGCTCGCCCGGCAACCCGACGGGCGCCGTGATGCCCATCGAGGAGTGGCAGCGCCTGTTCGAGCTGAGCGACCGGTACGGGTTCGTGATTGCCTCGGACGAGTGCTACTCCGAGATCTGGTTTCGCGAGCCGCCGCTCGGCTCGCTGGAGGCGGCGCGCCGCCTCGGGCGCCCTGGCTTCGAGCGCCTGGTGGCCTTCACGAGCCTGTCCAAGCGCTCGAACGTGCCAGGACTGCGATCCGGCTTCGTGGCCGGCGACGCGGCGATCCTCAAGGCTTTCCTGCTCTATCGCACCTACCACGGCAGCGCGATGAGCCCCACCGTGCAGCACGCCAGTGCCGCCGCCTGGGGTGACGAGGGGCACGTCGAGGCCAATCGCGCGCTGTACCGGCGCAAGTTCGAGGCCGTCACGCCTCGGCTGGCCTCGGTCCTCGACGTGGCCTGGCCGGACGCCGGGTTCTACCTGTGGGCCGACGTGCAGCGTGTGACCGGGCGCGAAGACGTCGCGGTGCCGGGCCTGGGCGCCGCGGTGAGCCCCGACGTGGCCTTCGCCCGCGACCTGCTGGCTCTCTACAATGTGGCCGTGCTGCCGGGCAGCTTGCTGGCCCGCGAGGCCCCGGATGCCACGGCGGGCGGCGGCGCCCGAAACCCCGGCCGCGGCCGCATCCGCCTCGCGCTGGTCGCCCCGGTCGACGAATGCGTCGAGGCTGCCGACCGGATCGTGGACTTCTGCCGCCGGTCGACCCGCTGACCCCACCACGCTGCCGCGGCACGCGGCAGACTCCAGGGCGCCAGGCGCCTGACCACCGACCCATCGAGAGCCCCCCTCATGAGCCTTGCCGCCCTCCAGTCCGTCATCGACCAGGCCTGGGAGAACCGCACCCAGTACAGCCCGTCCAACGCACCGACCGAGGTGCGCGATGCGGTCGAGCACGTCATCGCCGACCTGAACGGCGGCCGCCTGCGCGTGGCCGAACGCCAGGGCGTCGGACAGTGGACGGTTCACCAGTGGATCAAGAAGGCGGTCCTGCTGAGCTTCCGGCTCAACGACAACCGCGTGATGCGATCCGGTGACCTGAGCTTCTTCGACAAGGTCCAGACCAAGTTCAGCCACCTCGACGAAGCCGAGATGCGCGCCGCCGGGGTGCGCGTGGTGCCGCCAGCGGTCGCACGCCGCGGCAGCTACGTCGCGAAGAACGTGGTGCTGATGCCCAGCTACGTCAACATCGGCGCCTACGTCGACGAGGGCACGATGGTGGACACCTGGGCCACTGTGGGCTCGTGCGCCCAGATCGGCAAGAACGTGCACTTGTCCGGCGGGGTCGGCATCGGCGGCGTGCTCGAGCCGCCGAGCCGCTGCAGGCCAACCCGACCATCATCGAGGACAACTGCTTCATCGGCGCGCGCTCCGAGGTCGTCGAGGGCGTGATCGTCGAGGAGAACTCGGTCATCTCGATGGGCGTCTACATCGGCCAGAGCACCAAGATCTACGACCGCGCCACCGGCGAGGTGCTGTACGGCCGCGTGCCCGCCGGCTCGGTCGTCGTGTCGGGCAACCTGCCGTCGGCCGACGGCACCTACAGCCTGTACTGCGCCGTGATCGTGAAGAAGGTCGACGCCCAGACGCGAGCCAAGACCAGCATCAACGAGCTGCTGCGGGCCTGAAGCCCCCGCAGACGCCGGCCCACCCCGACGAGGAGCCACCCGATGAGCACCGGCAGCAACATGGAGCGTGTGCTCCGGCTCATGGCCGAGAAGGCCGCGTCCGACGTCTACCTGTCGGCCAACACGCCGATCCTCATCAAGATCAACGGGCAGATCCTCCAGCTGTCGGACCAGCCGCTGACCCATGCCCAGCCGCGCCAGCTGCTCGCCGAGGTGCTCACGCCCCATCAGCTGGAGGAGCTCGAGGACACCGGGGAGCTCAACGTCGGCGTCGGGCTCTCGGGGATCGGCAGCTTCCGCCTGTCGGCGTTCAAGCAACGCGGCACCGTGGCGGCCGTGTTCCGCTGCATCCCGTTCCAGATCCCGGCGCTGGACACGTTGAACCTGCCCGAGATCCTGAGCCAGCTGGTGCTCGAGAAGCGCGGGCTGATCCTCGTCGTGGGCGCCACCGGCACCGGCAAGAGCACGACGCTGGCGTCGATGCTCGAGCAGCGCAACCAGCACATGACCGGCCACATCCTCACGATCGAGGATCCGATCGAGTTCCTGTTCACCAACAAGAAGTCGGTGGTCAACCAGCGCGAGGTCGGCCGCGACACGCAATCGCTCCAGATCGGCCTCAAGAACGCCTTGCGCCAGGCCCCGGACTGCATCTACATCGGTGAGATCCGCGACCGCGAGACGATGACCTCGGCCATCTCGTATGCGCTGTCCGGCCACCTCGTGCTGTCGACCCTGCACGCCAACAACTCCTACCACGCGCTCGGGCGGATCCTGTCGTTCTACACGCCCGAGGCACGGCCCACGCTGCTGTCGGACCTGTCGTCGGCCCTGCGGGCCATCGTGTCCCAGCGCCTGCTGCGCGCGGTGGCCGGCGGCCGCATCCCGACCGTCGAGGTGATGCTGAACACCAAGCTCATCTCGGAACTCGTCGAGCAGGGCGACTTCGGCGGCGTCAAGGAGGCCATGGAGAAGTCGCTCGCCGAGGGTTCGATCACCTTCGAGCAGGACCTGGCCCGCCTGATCCGCGAGGGCACCATCACGCGTGACGAGGGCCTTTCGCACGCCGACTCGCCGACCAACCTGATGTGGCGCCTGCAGAACGACAGCAACGCCGTCTCGCGCATCGCGCCGCAGCGCCCGCCCGAGGTGGACGAGAGCGAGCCGAGCTTCACCGACATCACGCTCGACGTGCGCACCGACGAGTCGACGACCCGTTTCGGTCTGACCGACTATGGCCGCCTGCGCTGACAAGGCATGAGCGCTGCGCTGCATCTCGTCGAAGCCCTCGTCGCGCGCTCCTCGGTCACGCCCGACGATGGCGGCTGCCAGGCGCTGATCGCCGAGCGCCTGGGGGCCGCCGGCTTCGAGTGCCACACGCTGGTCTTCGGCCCTGCGCAGGCGCCCGTCACCAACCTGTGGGCCGTGCGCCGCGGCAGCGCCCCGACCGGCCGCGTGGTCGCGTTTGCCGGCCACACCGACGTGGTGCCCACCGGTCCGCTGGAGCGCTGGACCAGCGACCCCTTCGTGCCGACGCATCGGGAGGGGCGCCTGTACGGGCGCGGCGCGGCCGACATGAAGACCTCGCTGGCCGCGATGGTCGTGGCGGCCGAGGAGTTCGTGGCGCGCCACCCGCGACACGCCGGCTCGGTGGCCTTCCTGCTGACGAGCGACGAGGAAGGCCC
>JALOSQ010000406.1 GCA_025458335.1 Ideonella sp. | reverse complement strand
GTTCAACAACCTGCTGCTCTACGTGCTGATGGCGGCCGCGGCGGTGACCGCCGCGCTGGGGCACTGGGTGGACAGCGTGGTCATCGCCGCGGTGGTCCTGGTGAACGCCGTCATCGGCTTCATCCAGGAAGGCAAGGCCGAGAAGGCCCTGCAGGCGATCCGGCACCTGCTGGCGCCCCGCGCGGTGGTGCTTCGCAATGGCCGCCAGCACGACCTCGACGCGGCCGACCTGGTGCCGGGCGACATCGTGCTGCTCGCCTCGGGCGACAGCGTGCCGGCCGACGTTCGGCTGCTGCAGGTGCGCAACCTGCGGGTCGACGAGTCGGCGCTGACCGGCGAGTCGGTGCCGGTGGACAAGCGCGTGGATGCGGTGGCCGCCGACGCGGCCATCGGCGACCGCGTGGGCATGGCCTATGCAGGCACGCTGGTGACGCAAGGGCAGGCAGACCGAGATCGGCCGCATCGGGCGCATGCTCGAGTCGGTCGAGACGGGCACGACGCCGCTGCTGCGGCGCATGGAGCACTTCGGCCGCACGCTCACGCTGGTGATCCTGGCAGCAGCCACGCTGATGTTCGTGTTCGGGGTGGTGGTGCGGCAGATGCCGGCCGCCGAGATCTTCATGGCGGCCGTCGGCCTGGCCGTCGCCGCGATCCCCGAAGGGCTGCCCGCGATCATGACCATCGCGCTGGCGATCGGGGTGCAGCGCATGGCCGCGCGCCATGCGGTGATCCGGCGCCTGCCCGCGGTCGAGACGCTCGGCTCGGTGACCGTGATCTGCTCCGACAAGACGGGCACGCTCACGCGCAACGAGATGACCGTGCAGCAGGTGCTGTGCGACGGGCTGACGGTGGACGTGGAAGGCGCCGGATACGCCCCTCTCGGCCGCCTCGCGATCGGCGCCGAAGCCCTGCCGCCCGGCGATCTCGCGACGCGGGCGCCGGCCGTGGCCGCGTTGGCCGAGGCCGCCGCGCTGTGCAACGACGCCAGCCTGCACGAGCAGGACGGCCGCTGGCAGCTCGCCGGCGACCCGACCGAGGGTGCCCTGCTGACGCTCGCCCTCAAGGCCGGCCTGAACCCCGCCGAGCTGGGCGTGGAACGCCCGCGCCTCGACGTGATCCCCTTCGAATCCGAGCACCGCTTCATGGCCACACTGCACGCGGCCAATGGAAGCACCGTGCCGATGGGGGCAGCGAGCCGATCGACACCGGCCGCTGGCACGCGGCCGTCGAGGCGCAGGCGCGGGCCGGCCGGCGCGTGCTGGCGCTGGCGCGGCGGGCTCTGCCCGCCGGCAAGGAGGACCTGGACCACCCCGACGTCGCCTCCGGCCTGACACTGCTCGGGCTGGTCGGGATCATCGACCCGCCGCGCGACGAGGCGGTGCGAGCCGTGGCGCAGTGCCGCGCCGCCGGCATCCGCGTGGTGATGATCACCGGCGACCACGGCGTGACCGCCAGCGCGATCGCCGCGCAGCTGGGGTTGAGCGATGGCGACGGCGCCGCCGCCATCACCGGGCCCGAGCTGGAGGCGATGGACGACGCCGCGCTGCGCAAGGTCGTGGCGCGAACCCGCGTGTTCGCGCGGGCCAGCCCCGAGCACAAGCTGCGCCTGGTGCAGGCGCTGCGGGCCAACGGCGAGATCGTCGCGATGACCGGCGACGGCGTGAACGACGCCCCGGCGCTCAAGCAGGCCGACGTCGGCGTCGCGATGGGCATGAAGGGCACCGAGGCCGCCAAGCAGGCCGGCGCAATCGTGCTGGCCGATGACAACTTCGCCTCGATCGCACACGCGGTGGAGGAAGGACGCACGGTCTACGACAACCTGCGCAAGACCGTCACGTTCCTGCTGCCGATCAATGGTGGCGAGTCGTTGACGCTGCTGCTGGCCGTGCTGCTGGGCGTGGCGCTGCCGATCCTGCCGGCCCAGGTGCTGTGGGTGAACATGGTGAGCTCGGTGGCACTCGCGCTCGTCCTGGCCTTCGAGCCCACCGAGGCCGACGTGATGCGCCGGCCGCCGCGGCCGGTCGACGAGCCGATGCTGTCGCGCTTCCTGGTGTGGCGCATCGTGTTCGTCTCGGCCCTGTTCATGATCGGCGTGTTCGGCATGTTCGAGTGGGCGCTGTGGCACGGCGCCAGCCTCGAGACGGCCCGTACCGTGGCCGTGAACACGCTCGTGTGCATGGAGGTGTTCTACCTGTTCAGCGTGCGCTACCTGAAGACCCGGTCCTTCACGTGGCGGGGCGTGCGCGGTACGCCCCGCGTGCTGGCCGCCGTCAGCGCGGTGTTCGCGCTGCAGCTTCTGTTCACCTATGCGCCGCCGCTGCAGGCGATGTTCCGCAGCGCGCCCGTGCCATGGACGATGGGCCTGCAGATCGTGGCGGTGGGCGTGCTGCTGCTGGTCGTGCTCGAGCTCGAGAAGGCGCTGCTGCGGCGCGCCGGCGCAGAGCAACCGGCGGGGGCCTGAGAACATGGCAGCGCCCTCTTCCGCCGCTGACTCGGGCAGTCCCTTCCCCGAGCTGGCCGTCCTGCTGCTGGTCTGCGCACTGGCCGGCGCGGTGCTGGTGCGCCTGCGCCAGCCCGTGATCATCACCTACCTGGTGGTCGGGCTCGTGCTGGGGCCTTCGGCCCTGGGCTGGGTGACGGCACACGACCAGATCGACCTGCTGGCGCAGGTCGGAGTGGCCGTGCTGCTGTTCGCCGTGGGCCTGAAGCTCGACCTGCAGCACGTGCGGCACATCGGCCCGGTCGCGCTCGCCACCGGGCTCGGCCAGCTCACCTTCACGATCGTGATCGGGTTCGCGATCGTGCTTGCGCTGGGTCGCGGCTGGGTCGAGGCACTCTACGTTGCGGTGGCCCTGACGTTCTCGAGCACCATCATCATCGTCAAGCTGCTGTCGGACAAGCGCGAGCTCGACAGCCTGCACGGTCGCATCGCGGTGGGCTTCCTGATCGTGCAGGACCTGGCGGTGGTGATCGCGATGATGGCGATGAGCACGATGCGCGGCAGCGCTGGCGACGCCGGCGGCTGGCTCTCCCTGGCCGCCTCGCTGGGCTGGCGACTCGCCGCGGCCGCCGCCCTGCTGTACGTGCTGATGCGCTGGGTGCTGCCCGTGCTCACAGCGGCCATGGCGCGCTCGCAGGAGCTGCTGCTCGTCTTCGCCGTGGCGTGGGGGCTTGCCTTCGCCGC
>JALOSQ010000002.1 GCA_025458335.1 Ideonella sp. | reverse complement strand
CACGCCGGATTTCGCGTCGTCGTGGGTGACGCGCTTCGGTTTCGAGGCGGAGAAGCACCCGCCGTTCCTCACCATCGCATTGGGCGCCGGCACCGTCACACCGATGCAGCTGGCAAGCGCTTACGCCGTGTTCGCCAACGGCGGCTACCGCGTCAACCCGGTGCTGATCGCCCGCGTGGTCGACTCGCGCGGCACCGTCCTCAACGAAGCACCTGTGCAGGCCCTCGGCGAGGACGCACGCGCGATCGACGCGCGCAACGCCTTCGTGATGACCAGCCTGATGCAGGAAGTCACCCGATCGGGCACTGCCGCGCGCGCGCAGGCGACGCTGCGGCGACCCGACGTCTACGGCAAGACCGGCACCACGAACGACTCGATGGACGCCTGGTTCGCCGGCTTCCAATCGACCGTGGTCGCGGTGTGCTGGATCGGCTACGACACGCCACGCAAGCTGGGCGATCGAGAGACCGGTGGCGGCCTGGCCCTGCCAGTGTGGATCGAGTTCATGTCCGGCGCGCTGAAGGGCGTGCCGGTCACCGAGGCGCGCCCGCCGGCGGGCGTGAAGCAGCTGGGCGGCGAGTGGTACTACGACGAGTACGCCAACGGCGGCGGCGTCACGAGCCTGGGCCTGGACGAGGCACCGGCAATGCCGACCAGCGAAGACGACAAGCGCGGCATCCTCGACCTGTTCCGGCGCTGAGGCCGGCCGGTCAGTTCGCCGGGGGCGCGAACTGCAGTCGCTGGCCAGCCTGTTCGCTCGCCCGCGCCGACAGTTCGGCGAAGAACTCGGCGCCGTCGCGCGTGTCGCGCCAACACCCTTCGCTGTACTTGTAGTGATAGCCCCCGGCGCGAGCCGCCATCCACAGTTCGTGCAGCGGCGGCTGCGTGTTCAGCACGATCTTGCTGCCGTTGGGAAACGACAGCTCGAGCAGCCCTCCGGTGCGATGGGCGTCGATGTCGACCACGTCGTCCTGCAGCCAGCGGTCCAGGGTCTGCTCGATGCTCGCAAGCACGGCCGAAGTGAGTTCGTGGTACTGCGCGTCGGTCAACGCGGTGACGGGAAAGGTGCTCATCGCAGCGGGGCCAGGGTGACGGCGCCCACAAGAAGGCGCTGCCTAGAATCCCGGCATGTCCTGGTTTCGAAGCAGTGTAGCGACGCCCCCGCGCCGGCCTCTTCCACCCCACGCGCGTCAGGCCCTACGCCTCGTGCGCCGGGCGGCCGCGTTCGGCGCCGGATGGATGGTCGCCCTGGCGCTGGCCGGTTGCGGCCAGAAGGGCCCCCTGGTGCTGGCCCCGTCCGCGCCGGCATCGGCCGCCTCGGCACCCACGCGATGACCGCCGACGCCAGCCTGCACCTGCCCGGGCACCCGCACGTCCACCGCGACGCCGACGGCCACCTGCGCGTGGAGGGCCTGAGGGTCGAGCAGTTGGCGGAGCGCTTCGGCACGCCGCTGTACGCCTACTCCCGCGCCGCGATCGTCGAGTCGGTGCGGGCGTATCGGCGCGCGCTCGCCGGACGCGACCACCTGGTCTGCTACGCGATGAAGGCCAACTCGAACCTCGCGCTGCTGCAGTTGTTGGCCGCCGAGGGCTGCGGATTCGACATCGTGTCGGGCGGCGAGCTCGAGCGAGTGCTGGCCGCGGGCGGCGACCCGGGGCGCGTCGTCTTCAGCGGCGTCGGCAAGACCGAGGCCGAGATGGCGCGCGCCCTCGAGGTCGGCGTGCTGTGCTTCAACGTGGAAAGCGAGTCCGAGATCGAGCGCCTGGCCGAGGTCGCGGCCCGCACGGGCCGCGTCGCGCGCGTGAGCGTGCGCGTCAACCCCGATGTCGATGCGGGCACGCACCCCTACATCTCGACCGGCCTGAAGAGCAACAAGTTCGGCATCGCACACGATCGGGCGCTCGAGGTCTACCGCCGCGCCGCGGCGCTGCCCAGCCTGCAGGTGGTGGGCATCGACTGCCACATCGGCTCGCAGATCACCGACATATCGCCCTACCTGGACGCGCTCGACCGCGTGCTGGACCTCGTCGAGGCCCTCGAGCGCGAAGGCATCCGGATTCCCCACCTCGACGTGGGCGGCGGGCTGGGCATCACCTACCGCGACGAGGCGCCGCCGGCGGCCGACGCCCTGGTCGCCGCGCTGATCGGGCATCTCGAGCGCCGCGGGCATGCCCACCGCACGCTGATGTTCGAGCCGGGCCGTTCGATCGTCGGCAATGCCGGGCTGTTGCTGACGCGTGCCGTGGTCCTGAAGGGACCCGCCCACGACACCGGGAACGTCGATCCGCAGGCGAAGAACTTCTGCATCGTCGACGCCGCGATGAACGACCTGATGCGCCCAGCCATGTACGGCGCCTGGATGGGCATCGTCGAGGCCGGGCCGACCGCCGGCCTGCCCCCCGCGACCTGGGACGTCGTCGGCCCGGTGTGCGAGTCGGGCGACTGGCTCGGCCGCGACCGGGTGCTCGCGGTCAAGCCCGGCTCGCTGCTGGCGGTGCTGTCGGCCGGCGCCTACGCGATGAGCATGGCGAGCAACTACAACACGCGCGGGCGGGCCGCCGAGGTGCTGGTCGACGGCGACCGGGCGTGGCTGATCCGCGAGCGCGAGACGCCGCTCGACCTGTTCCGGGGCGAGCACCTGCTGGAGCCGGGCGCCCTGGGCGGTTGACGCTGGCGGCCTGTTCGGCCCCCTATTCGCCTGCCCTTCGACCCCATCGTCCACCGGCACGCCGGGGCAGTGCCGGTGGCCATGCCGCGGCAGGCCTCGCCGGCTCAGGTCAGGCGGCCTTCTTCGACGGCGTGGCAGGCGACCAGCACGCCCTTGAGCCGCTGCAGCGGCGGGCGCTCCGACTTGCAGCGCGCATTCGCGTGCGGGCAGCGCGGGTGGAAGCTGCACCCGCTCGGCGGATTGAGCGGGTTCGGCACCTCGCCTTGCACCGGCGTGCGCGCCCGCCCGCTCATCGAGATGTCGGGGATCGCGTCGAGCAGCATGCGCGTGTAGGGGTGCCGCGGTGCCGAGAACAGCGTCGCCTTCTCGGCCAGCTCGACCAGCCGCCCCAGGTACATCACGCCGACCTGGTCGCTCACGTGCCGCACGACCGCGAGGTTGTGCGAGATGAACAGGTAGGTGAGGCCCTGCCGCACCTGCAGGTCCTTCATGATGTTGAGCACCTGCGCCTGCACCGACACGTCGAGCGCCGAGGTCGGCTCGTCGCACACCAGGAACTCCGGTTGCGTGGCCAGGGCGCGGGCGATCGAGATGCGCTGCCGCTGCCCGCCCGAGAACTGGTGCGGGAACTTGGTCATGTCGGCCTCGGCGAGTCCGACCGAGCGCAGCAGTTCGCCGACCCTTGCGCGCAGCGCCGGGCCCGGGTCGATCAGGCCATGCTCGCGCAGCGGCTCGCCGACGATGTCGAGGACCGGCCAGCGCGGGTTCAGGCTCGCGTACGGGTCCTGGAAGATCATCTGCATGCGCCGCCGCAGGGCCCGCGACTGCGGGGTGCCGAGGACCTTGCGGGTGTCGACGCCGTCGAAGTGCACCTCGCCGCGGGTCGGCGCATACAGGCCCACCAGCAGCCGTGCCACGGTGCTCTTGCCGCAGCCCGACTCGCCCACCAGGGCCAGGGTGCGGCCGCGCGGGATCTCGAAGCTCACCCCGTCGACGGCATGCACGAACTGGCGGGGCTTGCGCTCGAGCACGCGGTTCAGCCACGGCGGCGAAACATCGAAGATCTTCGCGAGGTCGCGCACCTCGACCAGCGCCGTACGGGCTGCCGTGGCCGCCTCGGCCGGCGCTCGGCCATCGGCCATCGTGGTCGTCGTCATGCGTTCACCGGGGTTGCGGGCGCCGCGACGGCTGGTGCGGGCACGACGCGCCAGCAGGCGGCACGCGTGCGCCCGGCGTCCATCAGGTCGGGGCGGTCGCGCAGGCAGCGGTCGAAGACGTGCGGACAGCGGGGGTTGAAGGCGCACCCCGGCGGGATGGCATTGAGCCGGGGCATCGCGCCGTCGATCTGCAGCAGGCGCTCCCGGTCGCTGTCCATGGACGGGATCGAGCCCATCAGGCCGACGGTGTACGGGTGGGCCGGTGCATGGATCACGTCCTGCACCGGCCCGATCTCGGCGATGCGGCCGGCATACATCACGGCCACGCGGTCGCAGGTCTCGGCAATCACGCCCATGTCGTGCGTGACCAGCATCACCGCAGCACCGTGCTCGCGGCACAGGCGCTTGATGAGGGAGATGATCTGCGCCTGGATGGAGACGTCGAGTGCGGTGGTCGGCTCGTCGGCCACGATCAGGCGCGGCTCGGCCGCCAGCGCGAGCGCGATCACCACACGCTGGCGCATGCCGCCCGAGAACTGGTGCGGGTACTGGTCGATGCGCTGCGCCGCCGCCGGGATGCCGGTCTCCTCGAGCAGGCGGATCGCACGCTCCCGCGCCTCGGCGGCGCTCACGGGCAGGTGGGTCTGGATCGTCTCGGTGAGCTGTCGGCCGATGGTGTACAGCGGGTTCAGCGACGTGAGGGGATCCTGGAAGATCGCGCCGATGTGCCGGCCGCGCAGCTTGCGCATCTCGTCGTAGGGCAGGTTGTCGATCCGCCGGCCGTCGAAGCGGATCTCGCCGCCGGCCACCCGACCGGGTGGCTCGAGCAGGCCGATGATCGACGCCCCGGTCAGCGACTTGCCGGCACCGGACTCGCCGACGACGCCGAGCACCTCGCCCGGCGCGATGTCGAACGACACGTCGTCGAGCGCGACCAGGGTACCGCGGCGCGTCGGGAACTCGACGCGCAGGTGGCGGACTTCGAGCAGGGGTTTGGCCATCGGGTCGGGGCGGCGGGATCAGCGCAAACGGGGGTTCAGGGCGTCGCGCAGCCAGTCGCCCAGCAGGTTCACGCTCAACGCGATCAGCACCAGCATCACGCCCGGGAAGATGGTGATCCACCATTCGCCCGAGAACAGGAAGTCGTTGCCCACGCGGATCAGCGTGCCCAGAGACGGCGAGGTCGGCGGCACGCCGACGCCGAGGAACGACAGCGTCGCCTCGATCAGCACGGCCTGCGGGATCTGGATCGTGGCCAGCACCAGCACGGGCCCCATGACGTTGGGCAGCACGTGGCGAAACATGATGCGCAGCGGGCTCACGCCGATCACCCTGGCGGCCTGAACGTACTCCTTGTTCCGCTCCACCAGGGTCGAGCCGCGCACCGTGCGCGCGTACTGCACCCAGCCGGTCAACGAGATGGCGATGATCAGCACGCCGAAGGCGAGGGTCTCGTGCGCGTTGGGGAACATCGCGCGGCCGACGCCGTCGATCAGCAGCGCGATCAGGATCGCCGGGAACGACAGCATCACGTCGCACACGCGCATGATGAAGGCATCGACCTTGCCGCCGGCAAAGCCGGCCAGCAGGCCGAGCGCCACGCCGACCACCATCGAGACGACGACCGACGCGAAGCCCACCAGCAGCGAGATCCGCGAGCCGAACATCAGCGCCGAGAGGATGCAGCGCCCCTGGTCGTCGGTGCCCAGCAGGTACTTGAAGCTGCCCCCCTCCTGCCAGACGGGCGGCAGGCGGGCGTCGGAGAGCTCGAGGGTGGCCAGGTCGAAGGGGTTGTGCGGCGCCACCCACTCGGCGAACAGCGCGCAGAAGATGCACACGAACGCGATCACCGCCGCCGCGATCGCCACCGGCGAGGTGCGGAAGCTGTACCAGACGTCGCCGTCGAAGAAGCGCGTCCAGAAGCCCGCCGGGGCGGCGGGCGGCGTGGCGGTCGAGGCGCTCATGCGCGGGACGGGGCGAGTGCCGGTGTCACTTGGCCCCGCCCACCTTCACGTAGCGGAACGGCATGAAGTTGTCGGCCAGTTGCACCAGCTCGACGTTGCGCTTCATGGCCCAGGCCAGCGCCTGCTGGTGCAGCGGGATGTGGCCGACGTCGTCCTGGTGGATCTTGAAGGCCTCGGTGATCATGGCCTGGCGCTTGGCGGGGTCGGTCTCGCTCTGGATCTTCGCGGTCAGCTCGTCGAGCTTGGGGTTGCTGTACGAGCCCAGGTTGAACTGCCCCTGGCCCTTGTCGTTGGGCGTGGCCATCAGCGAGGACAGCGGGTTGTGCGAGTCGTAGGTGCCGGGCGTCCAGCCCAGCAGGTAGAAGCTCGTGTCGCGGCGCAGGATCTTCGGGAAGTAGGTGGCCTTGCTCTCGGTCTGCAGGTTGACCTTGACCCCGATGCGCGCGAGGTTGGCGGCCACCGCCTGGCAGATCTCGCCATCGTTGACGTAGCGGTCGTTGGGGCAGTTCATGCCGACCTCGAAGCCGTTGGGATAGCCGGCGTCGGCAAGCAGCTTGCGGGCCGCGTCGGGGTCGTACGGCAGGCGCTTGTTGAGCTCGGGCACGAAGCCCTTGATGCCCGGCGCGATCATCAGCCCGGTGGGGGTGGCGGCGTTGCGCATCACGCGGCTCTTGATCGTCTCGATGTCGATCGCCTGGTAGAAGGCCTGGCGCACGCGCCGGTCCTTGAACGGGTTCTTGCCCTTCACGTTCGAGAACAGCAGCTCGTCGCGCTTCTGGTCCATGCCCAGGAAGATCGTGCGCAGCTCGGGGCCCTGCATGACCTTCAGGTTGGGGCTGGCGCGCAGGCGCTCGACGTCCTGCAGCGGCACCGGCTCCATCAGGTCGATCTCGCCCGAGAGCAGGGCAGCGACCCGCGTGGCGTCGTTGCCGATCGGCGTGAACACCACCTCGGTGACGTTGCCCTCGACCTTGCCCCAGTAGTTGAAGTTACGCACGAGCACGGTGCGCTGCGTCGGCTGGCGCTCACGCAGGCGGAACGGGCCGGTGCCGTTGGCCTGGAATGACGCGGCGTTCTCGATGCCGCGGCGCCGGTCGACCGGCCGCTCGGCCTTGTTCTTCTCGGCCCACTCCTTGTCGAGGATGTACACCAGCGAGATCACGTCGGGCAGGATCGGGAACGGCGAGTTGGTCTCGATCTCGACCGCATGCGTGCCGACCGCCCGCACTTCCTTGATCGCGTTGGTGTAGCCCTTCATGTCGGAGCCGTCGCCCGACGCGCGCCGGAAGCTGAACACCACGTCGTCGGCGGTGAAGTCGGCCCCGTCGTGGAATTTGACGTTGCGGCGCAGCTCGAAGCGCCACACGTTCGGCGAGGTCTGCCGCCACGACGTGGCCAGCGCCGGGACGAGTTCGAGCTTCTCGTTGCGGCCCACCAGAGGCTCGTAGATGTTGCCGGTGAAGCTCAACTGCAGCGACTCGTTGAGCGAGTGCGGGTCCATCGACGTCGAGTCGCCCTGGTTGGCGACGCGCAGCGTGACCGCCTGCGCAACGCCGCAGGCCAGGACGAGGGCGGCGGCGATCAGGGTGGGTTTGAAGTTCATGGTCGGGTCCTCGGGCAGTCGCGATCGGGATCGCGGGGTCAGGGTGGGCGTCACATCCGTCGTCAGGGACGCGACGGGTCGGCCTGCGGGTCGGGGGCAGTGGCCGGCGTGGGTGCGAGCCCACGCTCGACCAGGGTCGCGAACAGCGTTGCGCCCAATGGCAGCACGTCGTCGTTGAAGTCGTAGCGCGAACTGTGCAGGAAACCGCCGCCCCCGCCCGGGCAGGTTTCCCCCTGCCCCAGGCGGAAGTAGGCGCCCGGCTTGACCTGCAGCATGAAAGAGAAGTCCTCCGCGCCCATGCTGGGGGTCAGGTCGCGCACCACACGCGCCTCGCCGACGACGGCCGCGGCGGTGTCGGCGGCGAAACGGGCTTCCGCCGGCGTGTTGATCGTGGCCGGGTAGACCCGCTTGTAGTCGAGCGTTGCGGTGGCGCCGAAGCCGATCGCCACCGACTCGACCAGGCGGCCGAGCCGCTCCTCGATCATGTCCTGCACCTCGCGGCGGAAGCTGCGGACCGTGCCGACCAGTCTCGCCTGGCGCGGGATGACGCTGTATGCGCCCGGATCGCCCGCCTGCATCGAGCACAGGCTCACCACGGCACTGTCGTGCGGATGCACGTTGCGCGACACCAGGCTCTGGGCCGCCGCGATGATGTGCGCGGCGACCAGCACCGGGTCGACCGCGAGGTAGGGGTGAGCGCCATGGCCGCCCTTGCCGTTGATGGTGATCTCGACGCGATCGGCCGCCGCCATCATCGGGCCGGGGTTGATGCCGATCGTGCCGGGCGGCAGGCTCGGCCAGTTGTGCATCGCGTACACGCTCGACACCGGGAAACGGTCGAACAAGCCGTCGTCGATCATGGCCCGGGCGCCGGCAAAGCCCTCCTCGCCGGGCTGGAAGATCAGCACCGCGGTCCCGGCAAAGCAGCGCGTCTGCGCCAGCACGCGGGCCGCGCCCACCAGCATGGCCGTGTGGCCGTCGTGGCCGCAGCCGTGCATCAGCCCGCTCTTCGTCGAGCGCCAGGCGAAATCGTTCTCCTCGCGCATCGGCAGGGCGTCCATGTCGGCCCGCAGGCCGATCAGCCGCGCGCCCGCGCCCGCGGGCGCCGGCAGCGCACCGCGGATGACGCCGACCACACCGGTGCGCCCGATGCCGGTGTGCACCTCGTCGACGCCACAGGCCCGCAGCGCCTCGGCGACCCGGCTGGCGGTTCGCACCTCCTCGAAGCCGAGTTCGGGGTGCGCGTGCAGGTCGCGCCGGAACGCCGTCAGCTCGCCATGGAACTCGGCCAGCCGGCGATAGGTGCCGGCCGCGGCCCGCAAGACCTCGGTCATGCGCCCCCCGCCCGCGATGACGAACGCGCCCCCGCCATGGCGCGCCTCAATGCCCCGCCGCACTGCGCTCGATACGCAGCCGCGGGTCGACCGCGAAGTACAGCAGGTCGACAAGCAGGTTGATCATCACGAAGATCAACGCGATCAGGCACAGGTAGGCCGCCATCACCGGGATGTCCGCGAACTGCACCGCCTGGATGAACAGCAGCCCCATCCCGGGCCACTGGAACACCGTCTCGGTGACGATCGCGAACGCGATCAGGCCGCCGAGTTGCAGGCCGGTGATGGTGATCACCGGCACCATGGTGTTCTTCAGCGCATGGCCGAAGTACACCGCCCGGTCGGGCAGCCCGCGCGCCTTGGCGAACTTGATGTAGTCGGCCCGCAGCACCTCGAGCATCTCGGCACGCACCAGCCTCATGATCAGCGTCAGCTGGAAGAACGCGAGCGTCACCGACGGCAGGATCAGGTGCTTCCAGCCGGTCGGCGACAGGAATCCGGTCGTCCACCCGCCGACGTCGACCACCTCGCCGCGACCGAAGCTCGGCAACCACTGGAGCTGGACGGCGAACACGAGGATCAGCAGGATGCCGATCAGGAAGGTCGGCAGCGACACCCCGAGCAGCGACACCGTCATCATCACCTGCGACAGGAAGTTGCCCCGCTTGAGCGCCGCGTAGACACCCATCGGGATGCCCACCACGAGCGCGAGAACGGCCGCGGTCAGCGCCAGCTCCAGCGTCGCCGGCAGGCGCTCGACGATCAGCGTCGACACCTTGCGGCCCTGCCGAAGGCTCAGGCCGAACTCGCCTTGCACCGCATTGCCGACGAACTTGGCGAACTGCACCGGGAAGGGCTGGTTGAGCCCCAGGTCGTCGCGCAACCGGTCGCGCTGCTCGGGCGTGGCGTCCTGCCCGAGCAGGTTGGTGACCGGGTCGCCGACATACTGGAACAGCATGAAGGCGATGAAGGCCACCGTCAGCATGACGATGACCGCCTGCAGCAGGCGGCGGACGATGAAGGCGAGCACCGAACGTCGTCAGTTGACCTTCACCGCGCGCATGTCGATGCGGTTGTCGGCGCGGTGGTACATGTCGACGTTGCGCTTCATCGCCCAGGGGATCACCTGGTTGTGCAGCGGCAGGTGCGACACGTCCTCGTGGCTGAGCAGCAGCGCGCGCTCGATCAACTCGTTGCGGACCTTCGGATCGCCCTCCTTCTTGATCCGCTCGACCAGCGCGTCCATCTGCGGGTTGCTGTAGCGGCCCACGTTGTAGTTGCCGTCGCCGCCGGCGCCGACCGAGCGCACGAGCGACTGCAGCGAATACAGCGCGTCGAAGGTCGGCACGCCCCAGCCGAGCATGTAGATGCTGGCCTCGTATCGCTGGATCATCGGGAAGTAGGTGACCAGCGGCAGCGTCCGCAGCTTGGCCCTCACGCCGATGCGCGCCCACATCGCAGTGATCGCCTGGCAGATCTCCTCGTCGTTGATGTAGCGGTTGTTCGGGCAGGCGAAGTCGACCTCGAAGCCCTGCGGGTACCCGGCGTCGGCCAGCAGCTTCTTCGCGGCCTCGACGTCGTACGGGTAGCGCACGTCGGCGCGCTTGGTCCAGCCGTTGACCTGAGGCGAGATCAGCGTGCCGGTCACCTGGCTCAGGCCGCGCATCGTGTTGCGGTGGATCGCCTGGATGTCGATCGCCTGGTACAGCGCCTTGCGCACCCGCACGTCCTTCAGCGGGTTCTTGCCCTTGACGTTCGAGCCGACCAGCTCGTCGCGGAACTGGTCCATGCCGAGGAAGATGGTGCGGTTCTCGGCGCCGTCCATGACCTTGAGGGCCTGCGACTGGCGCAGCCGCGGCAGGTCGGCCGGCGACGGGTCGAGGACCATGTCGACTTCGCCCGACAGCAGCGCGGCGACGCGGGTGGCCTCGGCGCGGATCGGCGTGTAGACGATCTCGGTGACGTTGCCGTCCATCTTGCCCCACCAGTTCGGGTTGCGCGTGAGCACCAGGCGCACGTCCTGCTCCCAGCTCTTGAGCACGAAGGGGCCGGTGCCGTTGGCGTTGCGGTGGGCGAAGTTCTCGTCCTTGGTCTTGATGTCCTTGGGCGAGGTCGACTTGTTCTTCTCGGCCCAGTCCTTGTCCATCATGCGCAGCTCGGTGAGCTGGCGCAGCAGCACGGGGTTCGGGCCCTTGGTGAAGATGTCGATCGTGAAGTCGTCGACCTTGACCACGCGGTCGATGCCTTGCGTGTAGACGCCGAAGTTCGACGTCTTGTCCATCGCGCGGTTCAGCGAGAACACCGCGTCGTCGGCGTTGAACGCCGCCCCGTCGTGGAACTTCACGCCCTGTCGCAGCGTGATGCGCAGCTGGGTCGGGTTGACCTGCCGGTAGCCCGTCGCCAGCATCGGCTCGAGCTCGAACTTGCGGTTGTAGTAGAAGAGCGACTCGTAGACCGAGGCGTGGATGCCGTTGGCCAGCGCGTTGTTCTGCGAATGGATGTCCCAGGTGGGGATGTCGCTGGCGCTGGCCCAGCGGAAGGTCTTGGCCAGCGCGGCGCTGGCACCGAACATCGCCACGCAGGCGACCGTCGCCACCACCGTGGCGTGCACTCGGATCTTCGTGTTCATTCCCGTCGTTTCCTTGGAGATCGGCAAGGAAGGGATGACAGCAAAACGCGTGCCGAAAGCCAAGGGGGAATCTCCCGAGAACCGGCGCGCGCCGGCCAGCCGGCAGGGGGAAACAGCCGTCAGGGCGAGGCCGCCGGGCCGAGGGACCCGCCCGGCGGCCCGGCGGCCTCGCCCCACTCCAGCGGCCCGTACCAG
The DNA here is from genome assembly GCA_025458335.1 of Ideonella sp. Taxonomy (GTDB): domain Bacteria; phylum Pseudomonadota; class Gammaproteobacteria; order Burkholderiales; family Burkholderiaceae_C; genus JAIYCR01. The sequence goes on along the minus strand of JALOSQ010000002.1, from coordinate 14,977 downwards.
GCCCGGATGCGGTAGCCGGTGTTGTCGCTGTCGGTCATCACGCCGACGGCCATCAGGCGGCCGGGGGCCTCGCCGAACGCAGCGCGGAAGTCCGCATCGACCGCACGCTCATGGAAGCGCCACGGCCCCACCGGGCTGTCGCGGCCGTCGACCACGATCTTGCGGATCCGCGAGGTGCTGTTGCTCGGGATGACTGCGCCCACGTCGGCATGGCGGTCCCACACGTACATCAGGGTCGCGTACGGCGGGCGCTCGCCTGTGACCGCCTCGGCCAGGTCGAAAAACATGCGCTCGCGCAGCGGCAGCGTGTTCGTCGGCCCGTCGAACGCGAGCACGACGCGCACCGGCGAGTCCTCGGCGTCGCGGTCGCGCAGGTTGGCCGTGCTGATGAGCCGCTCGATGCGCCACGAGAACCGCAGGCTCGGCGGCAGCGGCTGGCCAGCCGGCCACTGGCGCCGGAACAGGCTGGCGGAGCGGTCCGCCTCGGCGCGCACGGCATGGCGCGCGCTCGGGTGATCGCGCACCTCCACGACCCGATAGCGGGTGGGGCGCTTGCCGGCGAAGGTGCGCTGGGTCCAGCCGTCGAACGAACCGCCCGGGCGAACGGCCTCGGGCGCCCCCTCGCCCGACCCGGCATGCGGCAGCCCAGCCCCGTGCGAGGCCGGATCGACGGCGGCGCAGCCGGCCAGCGCGAGCGCGACGACCGCCAGGCCGAAGGAATGGAAGGGTGCCGCCATTGCCACGGGATCAGCTCGCCTGCCGGATGGGCGTCGATGCCCGCCAAAAAAAAGCCGCCCGAAGGCGGCTTTCCCGGTCGAAGCCCGCCGAGGCGGGCGTTCGATCAGAACGAGTGACGCACGCCGATTTCGGCGCCGGTGTAGTTCTGGCCAGCGGCGCCGGCAATGCCACCACCCGAGTTCGCGCCGAAGGACGCGGCGGTGTCGTTGCTGACACGCGAGACCGTGGCGTACAGGGCGGTGCGGCGCGACAGGTCATAGATGTAACCCAGCGCGATCTGGTTGGCATCGTTGACCGCGGCGTCGTCGTTCTCGTACGCAGCGTACGAGGCACGGACCGTGCCCGGGCCGAACTTGGCGGTGGCGCCGACCAGCAGGTTCGTGCGGGTGTTGCCACCCAGCGCGAAGCGGCCGTAGTAGCCCATCACCGTGGCGAAGCCCAGGTTGTACGACGCACCGATGTTGGCGGTCTGAGCGGTCTCGTCGCCGTTGACGAACGGAGCCACGTAGTTCTGACCGAACGACACCGCGACGTTGATCGGGCCGGCCTGGTAGCCGACGCGCGCACCCATGTACTTGTTGGGCGACACGTTCTCGCCGGCGGCGACCATGGCCTGGCCGTACAGGCCACCCAGGTTGCCCGGCAGGAAGTAGCCGACCGAGTTGTTCGCGCGGACGAACGGACCGATGCCGACGTGCGGGGCGTGGACGTTCGACTGCGCGCCCGTGCCGTTCGTGCCGAACGGATCGAACACGGTGGCGTTCCAGAAGGTCGGGGTGTAGTCACGGCCCAGGCGGATCTCACCGAAGCCGCCCGACAGGCTGGCCGTCGAGCGGCGCTGCCAGGTCTGGCCACCGGGGGTGCCGGTGTCGGGGTTGATGGCGCCTTCCAGCCAGAAGCTGGCGCTCATGCCGCCGCCGAGCTGCTCGACGCCACGCACGCCGAGGCGGCTGGAGGCGAGACCGTCTTGCGCCAGATCGATGCGACGGTCAACGCCGTTGTCGGTCATGCGGACGTTCATGTCGACGATGCCGAACAGCGTGACCGACGAGGTCTGGGCGAACGCCGTGGTGCCGAAGGCGCCCAGGACGGCGAGAGCAACGAGAGACTTTTTCATTGCGAAGTTCTCCATGGTTGAACAAGGAGCCTGAAGAAGGAGACTTCCCAGGGGAAGATGCTCAGGCCCGACTCCTCTGAGGAAGCTGTCGGTATTCCACCAGACGCCCCATGGGCTGGCAAAGAAATGGGCGAAACGGCGCGCCGGGCTGTTGTCTGGGCACAACGAGCCTATGCTTCGCCCCATGCAAACCCTCGACCGCGTCCTGATCAGCGTCGATACCGCCCTGCGCACGGTGGCCGGCGCCAACGTGGCCGGTCGGCCCACCCCGGGCGCGGCCGAGGCCGCCGACTCGACTGCCGCCTTGAGCCCGGAGGAGCGGCGCCTTGCCGGCGCGCTGATGCGGGTGAACCACGTCGGCGAGGTCTGCGCGCAAGCGCTGTACGCGGCCCAGGCGCTGGCGACCGACGACGAGGGCCTGCGCCGGCACTTCGAGCATGCCGCGCGCGAGGAAACCGACCACCTCGCCTGGACCCAGACGCGCCTGAACGACCTGGGCGACCGCCCGAGCCTGCTCAACCCGCTGTGGTACGCGGGTGCATTCGCGATCGGCCTGGCCGCCGGGCGTTTCGGCGACCGGGTGAGCCTTGGCTTCGTGGTGGAGACAGAGCGTCAGGTCGAGCAGCACCTGGCCGGGCATCTCGACCGCCTACCCGCGGCGGACGTGGCGTCGCGACGCATCGTCGAGCAGATGAAGGACGACGAGGCGCGGCACGCCGTGGACGCCGAGCGCGCCGGCGCTGTCGCCCTGCCCTGGCCGGTCCGGCTGGCGATGCGAGCGGCGGCGAAGGTGATGACCACGGTCGCGCACCGGGTGTGAGCGCCGGCGCCCGGACAGGCCGCCCGATGGCCGCGCCCGGGCCGTTGGGGCACGCGGCCGGCGGCCTCTCAGGCTTCGACCACCTCGAAGCCGGTCGAGATGTTCGCGGTGTTCGCCAGCATCGCGGTGGCCGAGCAGTACTTCGCGTGCGACAGCTCGATCGCGCGCGCCACGGCGTCGTCCTTCAGGCCTCGGCCGCTCACGCGGAAGTGGAAGTGCAGCCGCGTGAACACCTTCGGGTCGGACTCGGCGCGCTCGGCCTCGAGCCGGACCTCGCAGCCGCGCACGTCGTGGCGCCCACGCTTGAGGATCAGCACCACGTCGTAGGCCGTGCATGCACCGGTACCGGCCAGCACCGTCTCCATCGGCCTCGGCGCCAGGTTGCGACCACCGCCGTCGGGGGCGCCGTCCATGGTGAGCAGGTGACCGGAGCCGGTCTCGGCCACGAAGGCCATGCCGGCCGAGGGAATCCAGCGGATCGTGCAGTCCATGCCGGCGATTGTGGCGCCTCGCGTCTGGATATTGCAGCGCAGCAAGCTCGGCCCTACACTCCCTCGCACTGCATGGACAGAGCGCCGTGCCGCGAAGTTTGTCTCCTCCACCTCCTCCAACGGTGGATTCGGCCCAAGGCAGCAATGCCTTGGGCCTTTTTCTTCCTGGGGCGGCGCACAAGCTGCCGTCGATCGCCCCGACACGACCCGTTTCCGAGGGAACGCGCATGACCCGCGCTCGAACTGCCACCCCGCCGCGCCGGCGCCGCCCCGGCGGGGCGGAGTACCTGCAGAAGATCCTCACGGCGCGTGTCTACGACGTCGCGATCGAGTCGGACCTGGCCCCGGCGCCGAACCTGTCTCGCCGCCTGCGCAACCACGTGTGGTTGAAGCGCGAGGACCAGCAGCCGGTGTTCAGTTTCAAGCTGCGCGGCGCCTACAACAAGATGGTGCACCTGCCCGAGGCGCAGCGCGAGCGTGGCGTCATCTGCGCCTCGGCTGGCAACCACGCGCAGGGCGTCGCCCTGGCGGCTCGGCGCCTGGGCTGCAAGGCCCTGATCGTCATGCCGGTCACGACGCCGCAGGTCAAGATCGACGCGGTGCGCGCGCTCGGTGCCGAGGTCGTGCTCAGCGGCGACAGCTACTCCGACGCCCACGCGCACGCCCGTGAACTCGAGCGCGACCAGGGCCTGACATTCGTCCACCCGTTCGACGATCCGGACGTGATCGCCGGGCAGGGCACGGTGGCCATGGAGGTCCTGCGCCAGCACCCAGGGCCGATCGATGCGATCTTCGTGGCCATCGGAGGCGGCGGACTGGTGTCGGGCGTGGCCGCATACGTCAAGGCCGTGCGCCCAGAGATCAAGGTCATCGGCGTGCAGACCACCGACTCCGACGCCATGCTGCGCTCGGTGCGGGCGGGCAAGCGCATCACGCTGGCCGAGGTCGGGCTGTTCTCCGACGGCACTGCGGTCAAGCTGGTGGGCGAGGAGACCTTCCGGCTGACCCGGCAGTGGGTCGACGATTTCGTCGTGGTCGACACCGACGACGTCTGCGCCGCGATCAAGGACGTCTTCCAGGACACCCGCAGCATCCTGGAGCCCGCCGGCGCTCTCGGCGTGGCCGCCGTCAAGCAGTACGTCGCCCGGCACAAGTGCAAGGGCCAGACCTTCGTGGCGATCACCTGCGGCGCCAACATGAACTTCGACCGGCTGCGCTTCGTTGCGGAGCGCGCCGAGGTCGGCGAGGACCGCGAGGCGCTGTTCGCGGTGACGGTGCCGGAGGAGCGCGGCAGCTTCCGGCGCTTCTGCGAGCTGGTGGGCAACCGGTCGGTCACCGAGTTCAACTACCGGATGTCGAGCGAGACGAGCGCGCACCTGTTCGTGGGAATTTCCACCCAGTCGCGCGACGAGATCGAGCGCATCAAGCGCAACTTCGAGCGTCACGGCTTCGAGACCATCGACCTCACGGACGACGAACTCGCCAAGCAGCACCTGCGCCACATGGTCGGCGGCCGCACGCCACTGGCCCAGGACGAGCGGCTGTTCCGCTTCACCATCCCCGAGCGGCCCGGGGCGCTGATGAAGTTCCTCACCAGCATGCACCCGGAGTGGAACATCAGCTGCTTCCACTACCGCAACCAGGGGGCCGACTACGGGCGCATCCTGGTCGGGTTGCAAGTGCCGCCGGGCGACCGACCGGCGCTGCGGCGCTTCCTGGAACAGCTCGGCTACACCTTCGACGACGAGACCGCGAACCCGGCCTACCGGCTGTTCCTGCGCTGAACCACCGGCGGCGCGCGGCGGCCCCGAACCCAGCGCGCCTTGTGGCCATCGGCGCCGGCACGCACAATCCCGCGCATTCTGGGCGCCCCGCCAAGAGGCGCCGCGCCTGTTCGTGGCCGTGCCCATCGTCGCCTCCATGTCGCTCAACCAGTCGCTGATCGCCGCCACCGCCAACCCGACGCTCGAGCAGGCCTTGCGGGCCAAGCTGCGGCGTCGCGCCGACACGACCGGCACGCTGGGCGAACTCGAACCCCTGGCCATCCGCCTCGGGCTGATCCAGAACACGCTCAAGCCGCGCTTCCGCAGCCCGCAGATCGCCTTCTTCGCCGCCGACCACGGGCTCGCGGTCGACGGTGTCGGGCAGCCCGAGCCCTCGACCGCCGGCCTGGCGCGGCGCCTGCTCACCTCGCAGCTGCCGGTCTCGGTCTTCGCGTTCATCCAGGGGCTGGAGTTGTCGGTCGTCGACTGCGGCATGGCCGATCCGATCACACCGCACGGCCGGCTGCTGTCGCGCAAGATCGCGCACGGCACGCGCAACGCGCGGCTGAGCGCCGCCATGACCCTGGAACAGGCCCACGCCGCGATCCGGGCCGGCATGGAGATCGCCGACGCCATGCCCGGCAACGTGCTGGCCTGCGCCGGCGTGGGCGTCGGCAGCAACGAGAGCGCGGCCCTGCTGCTGTCGCGACTGTCCGGTGCGCCGCTGCGCGACCTGACGCTCGGCGGCGCCTACGAGAGCCAGGAGCACCTCGCCCGCGCGCTCATCGCGATGCAGGGGGCACTCGGACGTCACCGTGCCGCTTCGGATCCGGTCGAGGCCCTGGCCGCGCTCGGCGGCTTCGAGATGGCCGCCATGGTCGGCGCGATGCTGGTCGCGGGCAGCAAGCGCCACCTGATCATCATCGACGGCATGCCGGCCTGTGCCGCGCTGCTGGTGGCCTCGCGCATCGCGCCGGCGGTCACCGACTACTGCGTGTTCTGCCGCAGCCACAGCCACCACGGGCTCGACGTGGCGCTCGGCCTGTTCCACGCGTCGGCCTTGCTCGAGCTCGGCATGGACTGCGCCGACGGCACCGGCGCGACACTGGCCTGGCCGCTCGTGCGCAGCGCCGCGGCCCTGCTGACCGAGGTGGCCGAGGGCGAGGATCCGGGCCCCTCGATCCCGTCCGAGATGTCGGACACCCTCGAGGCCGTGCTCGGCACGTCGCCCCAGGACGACGTCCGGCCGCTGCTCTGAGGCCGGGCGCTCAGCGCGCGGTCGGCGGGATCGCCTCGGCCGCAGGCGGAGGAACCGCGGCCTCCACGGCGGGCGGCACGGCTGCGGCCTGTGCCGGGGCTGGCCCTGGCACCGGAGGTGGCGGTGGCGTTGCGGCAGGCACCGCGGCACCGAAGGCCGGTGGCGCAGGCAGCGTCCCGGTCGAAGGCGGTGGCAGCGGCGGAAGCTCGAGCCGGACCGTCGCCGCCGCCTGCGCGGGCCCGATCAGGGCGGCGCGCTGGCTGACGGTCTGCAAGACCAGGTCGCCGTCGACCGGGCTGCCGACGCGGAACGGCCGCGCCGGCTTGCCGTCGATGGCAATGAGGGCGATGCCTTGCCCGCTGGCCGCCGCCTCGGCACGCGGCGCCATCACCCCGATGAGGCGGAAGCGGCCGGACACGTCGGCCACGACCTCGGCTGCAGGCGCGGCGGCTGCAGGCGCGCCGAGCAGGCGGGAAACGTCGCCTCGCAGCACGGACGCACTCGACACGGCCACCGTCTGCGGCGGCGCCTGCACGGGCGCGATCGCCAGGCGCAGCAGCCAGAACACGGCGCTGGCCGACACCAGGCCCCAGATGACGAATGCTGACAATCGCGCCGGCATCCGACCATTATCATGGCCCGTTGACCGGATCCAGCGGTGATGTGCCGCCCTGCCTGACCGATGACCCGCAAGAGTTGCCACGGAACGCAACCCGCCACGACCGCCGCCGGCCCCCGCCGTCGCCCGGCGAGGGGTTTCACGCTGATCGAGCTGCTCGTCGTGCTCGTCATCATCGGCGTGCTCGCGGGCCTGATCGTGCCCAACGTGCTCAACCGCGCCGAGGAGGCCCGCGTGACCGCGGCCCGGACCGACGTCAACAACCTCGTGCAGGCGCTGAAGCTGTACAAGCTGGACAACCAGCGGTACCCGACGGCCGAGCAGGGCCTGCAGGCGCTCGTCGCCAAGCCCACCGCCGGCCCCGCGCCACCGAACTGGAAGCCCTACCTCGACAAGCTGCCGAACGACCCCTGGGGCCGGCCCTACCAGTTCGCCAACCCGGGCGTGAAGGGCGAGATCGATGTCTACAGCCTCGGTGCCGATGGCCAACCCGGCGGCGACGGCACGAACGCCGACGTCGGCTCCTGGCAGTAGGAGGGCGGGCCGCAGGCCAGCCCCGGGCGTGGCCCCCGCCCGCCGGCGGCCCCCGCCGCACGGGCTGCGCGCAGGCGCCGGATTCACGCTCATCGAGTTGCTGGTGGTGCTCGCGCTGGTCGCCGTGGCCACGGCGGTGACCTCTCTGGCGCTGCGGGACCCGGCGCAGGCCCAGCTGGAGCGCGAGGCCTATCGGCTGACGGCGCTGCTCGAGGTGGCCCGCACAGAAGCCCGGGCCTCAGGCCTGGCGGTGAGCTGGCGGGTGGCGTCGGCCGACGAGGACCGCGGCCGGTCCACGCCAGACCCCGGACCCGCGGGCCCGGCCGGTGATTTCTCGTTCGTGGGCCTGCCACCCACATCGCAGCTGCCCACGCGCTGGCTCGATCCGTCGGTCGGCGCCGAGGTCATCGGCGCACGCGCGCTGGTGCTCGGCCCCGAGCCGATCCTGCCGGCCCAGCGGGTCGCGTTGCGCCTGGAGAACCACCGCATCGTGATTGCGACCGACGGCCTCGGGCCGTTCCGTGTCGAGTCTTCCGACACGGTGACCGGGCCATGACCCGGTCCGGATGCCGTCCCTGCCTGCGCCGCTCGGCCGTGGCGGCGGGATTCACGCTGATCGAGGTCCTGGTCGCCCTGGCGATCGTCGCCATCACGCTGGCCGCCGGCGCCAAGGCGGCCTCGGCCCTCGGCGACAACGCCATCCGGCTCATCGACGTGACCGCGGCGCAGTGGTGCGCCGAGAACCAGCTGGCCGGCATGAAGCTCACGCGGCAGTTCCCGGGGATCGGCGACGCGGACTTCACCTGCAGCCAGATGGGTCGCGAGTACCAGGGCAAGCTACGTGTGCGTCCCACGCCGAACCCGAACTTCCGGCGCGTCGACGCCCAGGTGTTCGCCGAGTCCGGCGCGCCGATCCTCACCGTGTCGACGGTGCTGCCGCGCTTCTGACGATGCCGCCGAGACGCGCCGTCCCGCCGCCCCGCCCGCCGAGCCTCGCCCGCGGCTTCACGCTCGTGGAGGTGTTGGTCGCGATCTTCGTGATGGCGCTGATGACGGCGCTCGCCTGGCAGGGCATCGACGGCATGGTGCGTGCCCGCGAAGCCAGCCAGCAGCGCCTGGAGGCCTTGCTGCGCCTTCAGACCGTGCTGGCGCAATGGGAACAGGACCTCGCCCAGGTGCAGGAGACGCTGGCGGTGCCGGCCCTGGCCTTCGACGGCGCGACGCTGCGGCTGACCCGGCGTCAGCCCGAGGGCATGCAGCTCGTCGCCTGGTCGCTTCGGGGCGGCGCCTGGCTGCGCTGGGCTGGCACGCCGGCGACCACGCAACGGGAGCTGCAGGACGACTGGCTGCGCAGCCAGCAGTTCCTCGGCAACGAGCCCGGCCAGTTGCGCACGCTCGGCGGCGTCGCGCAATGGCAGTTGTTCTGCTTCCGGGGGAATGCCTGGAGCAATTGCCAGAGCGACGCCGACGTGGTCACGGTGAGCCCGACCCCGCCAGGCAGCGGCCCGGGCGGTGGCGCTCCGCCGGCGGCCGCCGGCCGGCAGCTGCTGCCCACCGGGGTGCGGCTGGTCCTGTCGTTCGGCGACGGCGCCGAGATGCCCGGCAGCGTGGTGCGCGACATCATGCTCGGCCCGCAGGTGGCGCCATGACGCGCGGCCTGTCGCGACTTGCGAGCCGCCCCGAACGGCCCGCCCTCGCGGCGGTGGGCCGACGCCCGCGCGGGGCGGCGCTGCTCACCGCGATGATCATCGTCGCCCTCGTGGCCACCCTGGCGACCTCGATCGTCTGGCAGCAGTACCGCGCCGTGCAGGTCGAAGCCGCCGAGCGCGCGCGCGCCCAGTCCGCCTGGATCCTGTCGGGCGCACTCGACTGGGCCCGCATCATCCTGCGCGAGGACGCCCGGACCGGCGGCGCCGATCACCTCGGCGAGCCCTGGGCCACCCCGCTTGCCGAGGCACGGCTGTCGACCTTCCTCGCGGCCGACGAGGCCAACACCGACGGGGCCCCGGAGGCCTTCCTCGCCGGCGCGATCACCGACGCGCAGGCGCGCTACAACCTGCGCAACCTCGTCGACAACGGACAGGTCGTTCCCGCCGAGCTTGCGACGCTGCAGCGCCTGTGCGAGGCGGCCGGGGTCCCGGCCGAGGCCGCCCAGCGCATCGCCGCCGGCCTGCGTGACGCCTGGGGCGGGGCCGCGGCCGGCACATCCGCCAGCCCGAACCCGCCGGTCGCGCCTCAGTCGGTGGCCCAGCTGCGCTGGTTCGGCGTCGACCCCCCTGCCCTCGAGCGGCTCGCGCCAATGCTCGTGCTGCTGCCGAACCGCACCACGGTGAACCTCAACACCGCCTCCCGGGAAGTGATCGCCGCGGCTGTCGAAGGCCTGGACCTGGCCAGCGCCGAGCGGCTGGTGCAGGCACGCAGCCGCACGCCGTTCAAGTCCGTCGACGACGCGCGGCGCCTGCTCGGCGAGGGCGCCGCGATCGACGCGCGGCGCGTCGGTGTGGCGTCGAGCTACTTCGAGGTGACGGGGCGCCTGCGGGTGTTCGACCGTGTGCTCGAGGAACGCTCGATCGTCGAGCGGCGGGGCCTGGACATGGTGCCGATCCAGCGCGAGCGCCTGACCATGAACGAACAGGCTTTCGGCCCCCGCTGACCCCGCGCGCGCGGGGCCGATCGGTGAGCGTGGGTGAAGAGCGTGAGCGAACGCGACAATCGGCTACAAGCATCACGCTCAAGTCCTTGATTTCCCGGCCTTTGCCGTTGCCGCCCCCCTCGATTCGGATTAGCCTGCCGCGCTTTTCCCCGTGATTCATGTCGATCCTGGTCGTCCAGCTCCCTGAACGCGTCCGCCTTGGCGGCGGCGAGCCTGCCGCCGACGCCCCGATGGTCCGCCCAGGCCAGGAGTACGACTATGTGCTCAGCCCGGACGGCCTGGAGCTCAAGGCACAGGGCACGGCCCCGGCGGCCCTGCTGCCCAAGGCGTCGACCGTGATCGTGCTGCTGGCCGATGCCGACGTGAGCTGGCACCGCGTGACCTTGCCCAAGGCGCCCGCCGGTCGGCTGCGCGAAGCGCTCGTCGGCGTGCTCGAGGAGCACCTGCTCGACGACCCCGAGCAGGTGCACCTGGCGCTGGCCCCGCAGGCGACGGCCGGCCAGCCCTCGTGGATCGCGGCGACGCACCGCGAATGGCTGCGCGCGCAGATCCAGGCGCTCGAGAAGGCCGGGCTGCCAGTCGAGCGGGTCGTGCCGTCGTCGTGGCCCGACCACCCGCCGATCGGGCACTTCTTCGAGGTCGCGGGTGCCGGAGGCGACGCCGGCATCGGCCTCGCGGTCTGCTGGGCGCATGCCGACGGCGTGGCACTGCTGCGCATGGCCGGCAGCCTGCCGCGCGCGCTGCTGCCCTCGGGGGCCCTGCAATCCGCCCGCTGGACCGCGACGCCCGGCGCCGCGGCCGGGGCCCAGCAGTGGCTCGGCGCGCCGGTGACCGTCATGTCGCCGGCACAGCGCGCCCTGCAGGCGGCGCGCTCGACCCTCAACCTGCGGCAGTTCGACCTCACGCCCAAGACGCGTGGCGCCAAGGTGCTGCGCAATGCCTGGCGGCGCCTGTTGAGCCCGGCCTGGCGGCCGGCGCGGCTGGCCGTCCTGTCGCTGGTGGTGATCCAGGTCGCCGGCCTGAACCTCTGGGCCTGGCAGCAGCGTCAGGCGGTCCAGGAGAAGCGCCAGGCGCTGGTGTCGACGCTTCAGGCCAGCTTCCCGCAGGTGCGCGCGGTGCTCGACGCACCGCTGCAGATGCAACGCGAGGTCGACCTGCTCCGGGCGGCCGCCGGGCGGACGGGCGAATCCGACTTCGAGACCCTGCTCCAGGCAGCCGCTGCCGCGTGGCCGGCTGACCGCCCACCGGTCGACACGCTGAGGTTCGAGGCCGGCCGGCTGTCGCTGTCCACCGCCGGCTGGAATCCGGTGCAGATCGAGCAGTTCCGAACACAGCTCACGCCATCCGGCTGGAACGTCGAGGCCGCGGACGGCCGGCTCACCGTCAGCCGTGCCAGCGGGGGCTCCCCATCGTGAGCGCTTCGGCGACGACGAACCTCGCGGGCCTCGCGGCCACGGCGCGCGCGATGGGCCAGCAGGCGGGCAGCCGCTGGCAGGCCCTGGCGCCGCGCGAGCGCGCGGCCCTCGGCGTGGCCGGCGTCGTGCTGGGCCTGTTCCTGTGCTGGACGGTCGCGATCCAACCGGCCCTGGCAACGCTGCGCAGTGCCCCCGGCCAGATCGAACAGCTCGACGTCCAGCTGCAGCGCATGCAGCGACTCGCCTCGGAGGCCCGCGAGCTGCAGGCCCTGCCCCCCATCACCACGGCGCAGGCGAGCCTGGCACTCAAGGCGGCGACCGACCGGCTCGGCGCCGGGGCAAAGCTCGTCGTGCAGGGTGACCGCGCGACCCTCACGCTCGACGCCGTGCCGCCCGACGCCCTGCGCAGCTGGCTCGTCGAGGTGCGCAGCGGCGCGCGCGCGCGGCCGGTTGAAGTCCGCCTCACCCAGCAGGGGGCGCAGGGATATGCCGGCAGCGTGGTGCTGACCCTGGCCGGAGGTGGCTCGTGAGTCGCTGGCCGTGGCGCCGGCGCAGCCCGAAGGCGTCTGGCTGGGCGCCCAGCGAGTTGCGTCCGGCCGGTGGCGGGGTCGCCGCTGCCAGTGGCTGGGCCGAGTCGACCTTCGCCGAGATGGCCTGGGAGCGCGCGCGGCGCGCGGCCACGCGCTGGGGTCTCGCCGGCGCGGTCGTCGGCTCGGGGGTTGCCCTGGTCGCCTTCGCGCCGGCGGCGTGGCTGGCCTCGGCGGTGGCCTCGGCCACAGGCGATCGACTGCTGCTGGCCGACGCGCGCGGGACGGTCTGGACGGGCAGTGCGGTCGTGGTGCTCACGGGCGGCCCCGGGAGCCGCGACGCGAGCGCCCTGCCCGGTCGCCTGGACTGGTCGCTGCGGCCTGCGACCAGCGGCCTGGTCCTGCAGGCGCGCCAGGCGTGCTGCCTGAACGGGACCGTGACGCTGCGGGTGACCCCCGGGCTGGGGCAGCTGACCGCGACCCTGGTGCCCCCGGCCGGATGGGTCGGCCAGTGGCCCACGGCCTGGCTGGGCGGGCTCGGCACGCCCTGGAACACGATGCAGCTGGGCGGCGTGACCAAGCTCAGCTCGCCGGGCCTGTCGCTTCGCTGGGCCGCTGGCCGCTGGCAGTTGGACGGCCGGGTCGATGTCGACTTCACCTCGGTCGCCTCGCGCCTGTCGACGCTCGACACCCTCGGCAGCTACCGGCTGGGCATCGCCGGCGACCCGGCCAGCCCGGGGACGGCGCAGGTGACACTCGGCACGATCGAGGGCGGACTGCAACTCACGGGCAACGGGACGCTCAATGCCAACGGGTTCCGCTTCCGTGGCGAGGCGCGTTCGACGCTGGCCGAAGAAGCCCCGCTGACCAACCTGCTGAACATCATCGGGCGGCGCGACGGCGCGCGGTCCGTCATATCGATCGGATGAGCATGCGCCCAGCGCCCGAGACCTCTTCGAAGCCCCGGCCGGCCCCGTCTGCCGGCCGCGCCCGCTTGCTGGCCGCGACCGTGGCGGCCGGGCTGGCCCTGGTGGCCGTCTCGCCATCGGCCCCGGCACAGTCGCCGAACCGGTTTCGCGGCGAGCCGGTGACCCTGAACTTCGTCAACGCCGACATCGAGGCGGTGAGCCGCGCCATGGGCGCGATCCTGCGCCAGCAATTCGTGGTCGACCCGCGGGTCAAGGGCAACATCACGCTCTACAGCGAGACGCCGCTGACCCCTCGCGAGGCCTACCTCAACTACCTGGCCGCACTGCGCGGACTCGGTTTCACGGTGGTCGAGTCGGGCGGCCTGTTCAAGGTCGTGCCCGAAGCCGACGCCAAGCTGCAGACCGGCACCGTCTCGGTGGGCAACGTCAACCGGCAGGGCGACCAGATCATCACGCAGATCTTCCGCGTCAACCACGAGAACGTGAACAACCTCGTGCCGGTGCTGCGCCCCTTGATCAGCCCGAACAACACGATCAACGCCAACCCGGGCAACAACACCCTGGTCATCACCGACTACGCCGACAACCTCGGGCGCATCGCGCGCATCATCGCGGCCCTGGACACGCCAGCCACCGGCGAGGTCGAGGTGATCCCGCTCCGGCACGCCGTCGCGGCCGACATCGCGCCGCTGGTCCAGCGCCTCGCCGCGGATGCGGGGGGCGGCGTGGCGGCCGCTCCCGGGGCCGTCGTGGCCGGTCCGTCGATCCTCTCCGACTCGCGCAGCAACTCGCTGATCGTGCGTGCCGGCAACGCGGCCCGGATGGCGACGATCAAGGACATCGTCGGCAAGCTCGACCGCCCGCCGCCGGCCGGGACGCCGCCGGGCAACATCTGGGTCGTGTACCTGCGCAACGCGGACGCCACCAGGCTCGCGACGGTGTTGCGGGCCGCGTTCACCGCGCAGCCCGCGGCCGGCGGCGGCGCGACCGGTGGTCCGGCGCCACTGCTGCAGCCGGCCGCGGCGCCGCAGGCCGGCGCCGCGGGTGGCGCCTCGCCGCAGGCCACGGCCCCGGTGGGCGCCTCGCCCCAGCCCTCGACGGGCGGCTTCATCCAGGCCGATCCGTCGACCAACTCGCTGATCATCACGGGCCCCGAGCCGCTGTACCGCCAGCTGCGCGCGGTCATCGACCAGCTCGACTCGCGCCGTGCGCAGGTCTACATCGAGTCGATGATCGTGAAGGTCGACGCGAACAAGCTCGCTGACATCGGGGTGCAGTGGCAAGGCATCTCGGGACGCCGCGGCGACAACACCATCGTCGGCGCCGGCACCAACTTCGGCTCCGGCACGAGCAACATCATCACGCTGTCCGCGGCGACCGCCAGCGGCGTCGCCGGCGTCGCGCAGGCGGTGCAGGCCGGCATCCCGGGCGGACTGAACATCGGCGTGCTGCGCAACCTCGGCGGTGACTACGTGCTCGGGGCGCTCGCCCGATTCCTCGAGACGAACACCGACGCCAACGTGCTGTCGACGCCGAACCTGATCGCCCTCGACAACGAGGAGGCGAAGATCGTCGTCGGCCAGAACGTGCCGTTCGTCACCGGCTCGTTCACCAACACCGGAACCGGCACCGGCGCCGTCAACCCGTTCCAGACGATCGAACGGCGCGACGTCGGCCTCACGCTGCGCGTGCGCCCGCAGATCGGCGAGGGTGGCACCGTGCGCATGACGATCTTCCAGGAGAACTCCAACGTCATACCCGGCAGCAGCGGCGGCGCGGGGCCGGTGACCGACAAGAGCTCGATCGAGACGACCGTGGTGGTCGACGACGGACAGATCATGGTGCTCGGCGGGCTGCTCAAGGACGAGTACACCGGCGGGCAGAGCAAGGTGCCCCTGCTCGGCGACCTGCCGGTGCTCGGTGCGCTGTTCCGCAGCGAGAACCGCAACCGGGGCAAGAGCAACCTGATGGTGTTCCTGCGCCCGGTGGTGCTGCGCGACCAGTCGCGCGCCGATGCGCTGACGCTCGACCGCTACGACGCCATCCGCGCCCGGCAGGCCGACGTGCAGCCGGCACCGAATGTGCTGTTCCCGATCCGGGAGGCCCCGATCGC
>JALOSQ010000105.1 GCA_025458335.1 Ideonella sp. | reverse complement strand
GACCAGCGCGTCGGGCCGTCCACGCAGCGCAGGCCGGCGCGGGTGCGGCCCCAGGCGCGCGATCCGGGCGGCAGGTGCGCCACGACGCGGGTGCAGGGCGCGAGTTTCAGGCGGCGGTCCGCCTCGCCGACCAGCACCTCGATCTCGCGCACCGCCTGTCCGCGACGCTGTGCCTCGGCGCGGGCGGCGCTGGCCACGACCGCGCGTACATCGGCCTGCCAGGCCGGTGCGATCACGGGCTGCGCGACGGCCATGCCGCTGGCGAGGGCGGCCCAGGCCAGCACGGCCAGCGCCAGCCAATAACCAGGAGGGACTCTGCGGGTCATGGCACTGCACTCTAGTGAACCGTCGCGCCCGGCATGCGCCGAAATGGGCGGTCGGGCACTCTCTTATCGCGCTCATGTCCGGCGCTCGCTCGCCCACACTGCCCGGACATCACCCGGCCATCCGTGGTCCGGGACCGCGCAGGAGCCCAGCATGCTCGACCGACTCACCTCGACGCTCGATTTCCACGGCCAGGCGCTGCGCCTGCGGGCCGAGCGCCAGCAACTGATCGCGGGCAACATCGCCAACGCCGACACACCGGGGTACCAGGCGCGCGAGATGGACTTCTCGGCAGCGCTGCGCGACGCGACGCGCCACCTCGGCCTGTCCTCGTCCGGCGGTCCGTCGATCGCGAGGGTGCCGATGGCGGCGACGCAGCCCGGCCACGTCGGCGCGGCGGCGGGCGGTGCATCGCTGCACCGCGACCTGCTGTACGCCATGCCCAGCCAGCCGAACCTCGACCGCAACACGGTCGACATGGACCGCGAACGCGCCGCGTTCGCCGACAACAGCGTCAAGTTCGAGGCCTCGCTGCGGTTCATCAACGGCAGCGTGCGCACGATGCTCGACGCCATCCGCGGGGGCCAGTGAGGCCGACGCACGACGCAGCCTGACACGGGAGTGGCGCCATGAGCATGTTCCGCATCTTCGACGTCTCCGGCAGCGCCGTAAGCGCGCAGGCCCAGCGACTGAACGTGGTGGCCAGCAACCTGGCCAACGCCGACACGGTGGCGGGGCCCGACGGTCAGGCCTACAAGGCGCGGCAGGTCGTGTTCCAGACCACGCTGGTGGGCGCGCGAGGGGGCTTCGCGGCGGGCATGCCGTTCGCCGGAGACCCAGCCGCCGCCGGCGTCACCGTGAGCACGATCACCGAGAGCGAGGCTGCCGGCCGGCGCGTCTACGACCCCAAGCACCCGCAGGCCGACGGCGAGGGCTACGTCACCTTCAGCAACGTCAACCCGGTCGAGGAGATGGTCAACATGATTTCGGCCTCTCGCTCCTACCAGAACAACATCGAGGTGATGACGACGGCCAAGCAGCTGCTGCTCAAGACGCTGCAGCTTGGCCAGTCGTGATCGCGCCTCGCCTTCGTAGCCCTGCCTGACCCGAGGACGCCGACATGGTCACTGCCGTCACCAATGCCGGGGCCGCCGTGCGCGACCCGCTGGCCGCCTTCCGCCGCGAGGACGCGGCGTCGGTCGAGTCGTCCAAGACCGACGAGATGAGCGACCGGTTCCTGAAGCTGCTCGTGGCCCAGATGCAGAACCAGGACCCGATGAACCCGCTGGACAACGCGCAGGTCACGACGCAGATGGCGCAGATCAACACGGTCAACGGCATCGAGAAGCTCAACCGCACCATGACCGGCATGGCCGGGCAGTTCGCCCAGCTGCAGATGCTGCAGGGCGCCGCCCTCGTCGGCCGCGATGCCGTCGTGCCCGGCAACGCGCTGGCGATCCGCGACGGCGTCGGGGCCGAGGTGCTGTCGCCATCGGGCGAGGTGATCGAGACGGTGGAGCTGGGCTCCCGGGCCGCCGGTGAGCACCGGTTCGAGTGGACGCCGCCGGCCAGCCTGTCCGATGCGGCGCGCGAGGACCTGCGGTTCCGCGTGGTGGCCACGCGCGGCACGGCCGATACGCAGGTGCCCACGCTGATGCGCGACCGAGTCGACGCGATCCGCACCACCGGCGATGGCCTCACCCTCGAGCTGCGCCGCAGCGGTCCCGTCCCCTACACCGAGGTCAAGGCGGTCAGCTGACCCGGCGCCGTCCCTGACCGACCCCGTCCCGAGCTACCCACCGAAGGAACGTCCATGAGCTTCCAGCAAGGCCTGTCGGGCCTGAACGCCACGAGCAAGAACCTCGAGGTCATCGGCAACAACATCGCCAACGCGAACACCTTCGGCGCCAAGGCGAGCCGCGCCGAGTTCGCCGATGTCTACGCGACCGCGCTGAACGGCGCCGGCCGCAACCCGGTGGGCATCGGCGTGAACCTGCAGGCGGTGGCCCAGCAGTTCACGCAGGGCAACATCTCGACCACCGAGAACCCGATGGACCTGGCGATCAACGGCAACGGCTTCTTCCAGGTGTCCGACGGCGTGAACCCGGTGCAGTACACGCGCAACGGCCAGTTCAAGCTCGACCGCGACGGCTTCATCGTCACCAACCAGGGCCTGCGCCTGATCGGCTACCCGGCCGACGGGGCCGGCGTGATCCAGCCCGGCACCGCGGTGCCGCTGCAGCTGCCCACCGGCGGCGTCGATCCGTCGGCCACCGACGAGATCCGCATGGAAGCCACGCTCGACTCGCGCACGCCGGTCACGTTGCCCACCGCGGGTCCACAGGTCATCTTCAACGACCCGCGCACCTACAACAACGCGACCTCGCACACCGTCTACGACACGATGGGCAACGAGGTCGCGCTGACCTACTACTTCCAGAAGGTCGACACCGACAGCTGGAACCTGTACGTCACCGCCAACGGCTCGACGATCGGGGGCGACGCCACCAATCCGTTGCCAGTCACGACCATCGAGTTCCCGACGACGGGCGGCCGCGCGATTGCCCCGGCCGCGACCTTCACCTTCGACGTGCCGGCCTCGGTCAACGCCCAGGGCGCCGACACGCTGCCGATCACGGGCATCCGCCTCGACCTCACCTCGACCACGCTGTACGGCTCGCCCTTCGGCGTCACCAACCTGACCCAGAACGGCTATTCGGCCGGTCAGCTGTCGGGCGTCACGATCGAGGGCGACGGGGTCATCATGGCGGCCTACTCGAACGGGCAGACGCAGCCGGCCGGCCAGCTCGAGCTGGCCTCGTTCCGCAATCCGCAGGGCCTGGCGCCGAACGGCAACAACACCTGGTCGCGCACGTTCGGCTCGGGTGACCCGGTGGTCGGCGTGCCGGGCCAGGGGAACATGGGTGTGCTGCAGGCCGGGGCGCTGGAGGAGTCGAACGTCGACCTCACCGGCGAACTGGTCAACATGATCATGGCCCAGCGCGTCTACCAGGCCAACGCGCAGACCATCAAGGCGCAGGACGCGGTCCTGCAGACCCTGGTGAACCTGCGCTGAGCGGCCTGAGCCCTGCTGCCCGTGCCTGAGGAGTCCCTGCGATGGACCGCATGATCTACCTGTCGATGTCGGGCGCCAAGGCGACGATGCAGCGGCAGGAGGTGCTGGCGAACAACCTCGCCAACGCCTCGACGCCGGGCTTCCGGGCCGAGCTGCAGGCGTTCCGCGCGGTGCCCGTGCGAGGCGACGGCTCGAGCACCCGCGTGTATGCGCTGGAGACGACCACGGGCTACGACGCTGCAGCCGGCCCGATCCAGACGACCGGGCGCGCGCTCGACGCCGCGGCGCTGGGCAACGCGTGGTTCTCGGTCCAGGCGCTGGACGGCACCGAAGCCTACACGCGGGCCGGCGGCTTCGAGGTCTCCAACGACGGCACGCTGGTGACCCGCTCGGGACTGCCGGTGCTCGGCGACGGTGGCCCGATCCAGGTGCCCGCCGGCAGCGAAATCAGCCTGGGCCAGGACGGCACGGTCAGCGCGCGCGCCCCGAATGGCGCGAGCACCCCGGTCGGCCGGCTCAAGCTCGTGACCCCCGAGGCGAGGCTCGACCGGGGCGCCGACGGGCTGTTCCGCGCTCCGGGCGGCGACCCGCTGCCGGCCGACGCCACGGCCCGGATGCAGTCCGGCGCGCTCGAGGGCTCGAACGTGAGCACGATCGAGACCATGGTCGCGATGATCTCGGCCGCGCGGCAGTTCGAGCACCAGATGAAGCTGCTCCAGACGGCAGAGGCCGGCGAGCGCAACGCGGCACGCCTGCTGTCGCCCACCTGATCCCCTGACACGGCTGCGGAGAACCGACCATGATGCGATCGCTGTGGATCTCGAAGACCGGCATGGAGGCTCAGCAGCTCCAGCTCGCGACGATCTCGAACAACCTCGCCAACGTCTCGACCAACGGCTACAAGAAGAGCAGCGCCGTGTTCGAGGACCTGATGTACCAGAACCTGCGCCAGGCCGGTGCCAACGACACCGAGCAGACGACGCTGCCCACCGGGCTGCAGGTCGGCCTGGGCACCCGCGCGGTGGCGACCTCTCGCCTGTTCACGCAGGGCAACCTGCAGCAAAGCGCCAACCCGATGGACGTGGCCATCACCGGCAACGGCTTCTTCGAGGTGCAGCTGCCCGACGGCACGAGCGCCTTCACGCGCGACGGCGCCTTCCAGGTCAACGCAACGGGTCAGATCGTGACCAGCAGCGGCTACGTCGTTCAGCCCGGCATCACCATTCCGGCCAACGCGCAGGCGGTCACGATCGGCGCCGACGGCACGGTCAGCGCCAGCGTGCCCGGCCAGGCGGTGCCGCAGGCCATCGGGCAGATCCAGCTGGCCGGTTTCATCAACCCCGCCGGGCTCGAGCCGCGCGGGCAGAACCTCTTCGTCGAGACCGCGGCGTCCGGCGCGCCCGCCGCCGCGGCGCCCGGCACCAACGGGCTGGGCGCGCTGAAGCAGGGCTTCGTCGAGACCAGCAACGTCAACGTCGTCGAGGAGCTCGTCGCCATGATCCAGACCCAGCGCGCGTACGAGCTCAATTCGAAGGCGATCCAGGCCAGCGACCAGATGCTGCAGCGCCTGGGCCAGCTGTGAGGCACGGGATGAACCGGTCCGCTGACAGCCGCGCGGCCCGCGGTTCGACGTTCCTCGCGGTGGTGGCCGCCGCGGCCGCTTCTCTGCTGGGCGGCTGTGCCACGCTGAACCCGCGTCCCCCGGTCGACGTGGTGCAGCCCACCAGCACGCGCCCGGTGCCGATCGCGGCCGAGCCCGTGGCGACCGGCTCGATCTACCAGGCCGCGAGCTACCGGCCGCTGTTCGAGGATCATCGGGCTCGACTGGTCGGCGACACGATCGTGGTGCAGATCGTCGAGAAGGTCAGCGCCACGCAGTCGAGCACCAGCTCGATCGATCGCACGGGTTCCGTCAATGCCAGCGTCACCGCGCTGCCGCTGTTCAGCCCGAACTCCTTCGCACGGGCCAGCGCGGCCGGCACGTCGTCCAACACGTTTGCCGGGCAGGGCAGCACGCAGAGCACCAACGACTTCAGCGGCACGATCACCGCCACGGTGGCCGAGGTGCTGCCCAACGGGCATCTCGTGATCACCGGCGAGAAGCAGATCGGCGTGAACCACAACGTCGACGTGCTGCGCTTCTCGGGCCGCGTCGATCCGCGCGCGATCCTGCCCGGCAACACCGTGCCCTCGGCGCAGATCGCCGACGTGCGCATCGAGCATCGCGGCCGCGGTCCGCAAGCCGACGCCCAGGGCATGGGCTGGCTGGCCCGGTTCTTCCTGAACCTGCTGCCGATCTGACGGCGCGTCCGGCCGGAATTGGCCGGCCCGCGGGTCGTTTCTCGGCGCTTCGCCGGACTCAAGCCAGGGAAACATCCGAGACGCCGGGGTCCTGTGCCCGGCGACTCGCGATGAACCACCGTCCCACTCCTGCCTCCGACCCCCAGACCCGGGACGACGCGTTGTCGTCGGCCGGCGACCGAATCGAGCGCCGCCTGCGCGGCCTGATCGTGCTGGCCGCACTGCTGGCCAGTGCCGCGGTGTGGTGGCCGTGGCCGGCGCAGGCCGCGACGCCGCCGGCGCGCGCCACGGCGGCCGTGAACCCCGCCGCCGTGCCTGCAGCCCAGGTTGCACCGACCCGGCGCATCAAGGAAGTCGCGTCGATCCAGGGTGTGCGGCCGAACCAGCTCGTGGGTTACGGACTCGTGGTGGGCCTGGACGGCACCGGCGACCAGACGACCTCGGCGCCGTTCACCGCCCAAAGCCTCAACGCCATGCTGCAGCAGCTGGGCGTGACCGTGCCGCCGGGCACCGCGCTGCAGCTGCGCAACGTGGCCGCCGTGATGGTCACGGCGACGTTGCCGCCGTTCGCGCAGCCCGGCCAGTCGATCGACGTCAACGTGTCCTCGGTCGGCAACGCCAAGAGCCTGCGCGGCGGGATGCTGATCGCCACGCCGCTGCGCGGCGCCGACGGGCAGGTCTACGCGCTTGCGCAAGGCAGCCTGATCGTGGGCGGGGCCGGCGCCTCGGCGGGCGGCTCGAGGGTGCAGATCAACCACCTGAGCGCGGGCCGAATCCCGGAGGGGGCCACGGTCGAGCGCGCCGTGCCGACGCCGCTCAACCGCGGCGAGTTCGTGCAGTTCGACCTCAACGCGAGCGACTTCAACACCGCCCGCACGATGGCGCAGGCGATCAACGCCAAGAAGGGCGACGGCGTCGCGCAGGCGCTCGACGGCCGCGTGGTGCGCGTGCGCATGCCGGCCGACCCGAACGAGCGCGTCGCCTTCATCGCCGACATCGAGAACCTCCCTCTCGCGATGGCCCTGCCGGCCGCGCGCGTGGTGATCAATGCGCGCACCGGTTCGGTGGTGATGAACCAGGCGGTGACGCTCGCGCCGTGCGCGGTTGCGCACGGCAGCCTCTCGGTGACCATCAGCTCGACCCCGGTCGTCAGTCAGCCCGGCCCGCTGTCGGGCGGGCAGACGGTGGTGGCCGAGCGGGCCGACATCAGCGTGAGCCAGCAGGGTGGCTCGATCATCCAGATGCCGGCCGGCACCCAGCTCGCCGATGTGGTGCGTGCACTCAACGCGCTCGGTGCGACGCCGCAGGACCTGCTCGCGATCCTGCAGGCGATGAAGGCCGCCGGGGCGCTGAACGCCGAGCTCGAGGTGATCTGACATGGTCGCGCCCGGCCTGCCGCCTGCGTGGACGCCGCTCGGCGGCGCCGGCGCCGTTGCGGCCGCGGGCTCGGCGCTCGGCTCGCCCGAGGCCCTGCGGGCGCAGGCGGCCCGCGACCCGAAGGGCGCGGTCCGCGAGGCGGCGCGGCAGTTCGAGGCGCTCCTGATGCAGGAGATGATCAAGAGCATGCGCCAGGCCACGATGAAGAGCGGCCTGCTCGACAACGAGACCAGTGCGATGGGCATGGAGATGCTCGACGCCCAGTGGGCGGTGCAGCTGGCCGGCCGTCCCGGCGGCCTGACCGAGGCCCTGGTGCGCCAGCTCAGCCGCGGCCTGCCGGGCGGCGACGATGCCGCGCTCGACGAGGTCATGCCCGCCCTGCGCGGCGGGCCGTCGGATCCCCTGCCCGGTGGCCGCGCGACCGCCCCGCGTGTCGTCGAGGACACCGCGGCGGTGCAGCGCGGGGCCCCGGCGACCGCGGCCCAGGCGCAGTTCCTGCGCGCGCACGACGCCGCCGCCCGGCGCGTCGAGGCCGAGAGCGGCATTCCCGCCGCGTTCATGCTCGGGCAGGCGGCACACGAGACCGGCTGGGGACGTGCGGAGATCCGGCATGCCGACGGACGGCCCGCGCACAACCTGTTCGGCATCAAGGCCGGCGCGGGCTGGCGCGGCCCGGTGGCCGAGATCACGACCACCGAGTACATCGACGGCGAGCCGCGCAAGGTCACCGCGAAGTTCCGCGCGTACGCCTCGTACGAGGAGTCGTTCCGCGACTTTGCCCGCCTGATGCAGACGAGCCCGCGCTACAGCGGCGTGATGCGCGACCTGGCCACCGACGGGGCCACGGTCCGCGAGTTCGCCGAGGGCCTGCAGCGCGCCGGCTACGCCACCGATCCGGCGTACGCCGACAAGCTGGGCCGCGTCATCAACACCACGCTGCGCCTGCAGCGGGCACTCGGCTGACGGGCCGCGGACGGAGGCGGCGCATGAGCCTGTTCTCGATCGGCACGCGGGCGATGAACGCCAGCTACGCGAGCCTGCAGACCACTGGCCACAACATCGCCAACGTCAACACCGCGGGGTACTCGCGCCAGGAGGTCGACCTCACGACCAATGGCGGGCAGTTCACCGGCGCCGGCTACTTCGGCAAGGGCGTGCGGGTCGAGACGGTCAGCCGCGCTTACGACAGCTTCCTCGCGCGCGAGGTCGTGACGACCCGCTCGCTCGCCGCCGCCGACGCCACCCGGCTCGACCAGTTGCGCCGGCTCGAGGCGGTCTTCCCCCCTGGCGAGAACGGCATCGGCTTCAAGGCCGGCGCCATGCTCAACGCCTTCGCCGACGTGGCCGCGAGGCCGCAGGATGCGGCCGCCCGGCAGGTCGTGCTCGCGCGGGCCGAGGACCTGGTCACCTCCCTGCGGGCGGCGGCCGACAAGGTCGAGTCGCTGCAGTCGGGCGTCAACGAGGACCTGGTCACGGTGGTCGGCCAGGTCAACGCGCTGGCCACGAGCGTGGCCGCGATCAACCAGCGCATCGCGGCCACGCAGGGCATGGGCCACGACGCCAACGACCTGCTCGACCAGCGCGACCAGCTGGTGCGCGAGATTGCCGCGGCGGTGGGCGTGACCACGCTGGCGGCGGAGGACGGCTCGCTCAACCTGTTCGCCGGCGGCGGCCAGATCCTGGTGCTGGGCGGGTCGGCGGCGACCCTGTCGGTGATCCCGGACGAGTACGACCCGACGCGCAGCCGCATCGCGATCCGCGACGCTTCCGGCGAGCGGCCGCTCGACCCCGCGCTGCTCAGCGGCGGCGCGCTCGGCGGGCTGCTGCGCTTCCAGAACGAAGACCTCGCCGCCGCGCGCGTGCAGCTCGGCCAGATCGCCGCGGCGTTCGCCAGCCGGGTGAACGAGCAGCAGTCCCTCGGCGTGGACCTGGGCACGCCGCCCGGGGCCGGGCGGGCGATCTTCGACCTGTCGGGGCCGCAGGTCCTGCCGGGCAGCGGCAACGCGCGGGACGCCACCGGCGCGTTCCTGGCCAGCTATGTCGACGCCAGCGGCAACACCGTGCCCAGCGTGAGCCTCACGGTGGTCGACCCGTCGGCGCTGCAGGCCAGTGAGTACGACCTGCAGGCCGACCCGGGCGGAGTGGCGGGCCAGTACCTGTTGACGCGCCGTTCCGACGGGCTGCAGCGCACGATCGCGGCCGGCGACTCGTTCGACGGGCTGCGGTTCGACGTCCCGGGCCCGGCGCCCGGGCCCAACGACCGCTTCAGCCTGCGGCCGGTGAGCAGTGCGGCGCGCGACCTGGTGCTCGCGCTGCGCGATCCTCGGGGCATCGCCGCGGCCGGGCCGCTGACCGCGACGAGCGGGACCGCGAACACCGGCACGGCCAGCGTGTCCGCGCTGCGCGCGACTTCGTTCGACGCCACCGTTGCGGCCCCGTTCGCCGCCACCATCACCTTCACCGACGACGCCGGGTCCTACGACTGGCAGCTGCTCGACGGCGCCGGCGGCGTGGTGGCCGCGGGCAGTGCCACCTGGCAGCCCGGCCAGCCGATCCGCAGCGCGGACTGGGGGGTCCCCGGCCGCTACCAGTGGGAGATGGGACTGTCGGGCGCGCCGCGCAGCGGCGACACGCTGCGGCTCGATCCCACCGCCTTCCCGGGACCGAACAACCTGAA
>JALOSQ010000104.1 GCA_025458335.1 Ideonella sp. | reverse complement strand
CCGGCGTTCCAGGGGGCGAAGAAGCAGCTCCAGGCGTGCTTGCCCCAGCCGGGCGACGAGATGTTCCAGTGCAGGTCGCCGGGCTGCAGGCCGGTCCAGTACATGGTGCTCAAGTGGCCGACGGGGTAGCTGGCATGGCTGTGGAGCACGAGCTTCGGCTTGCTCGTGGTGCCGGACGTGAAGTACAGCAGCAAGGGCTCGTCGGGCCGGGTCGGCTGGCGCGGCGTGTAGGTCGACGATGCCTTGTCGGCGTCGGCGTAAGGCGTCCACCCCGCCGCGGGTCCACCCACGACGATACGGGTCAGCCCGTCGCCGAGGCCGTCGAACTTGGCGCTGCTGGCGGGCCCCGCCACGATGAAGCGCACCTGCCCGCGCTCGAGCCGGTCGGCGAGGTCATCGCGGCTCAGCAGACTCGTGGCCGGGATCAGCACGATGCCGGCCTTGATGCAACCGAGCATCAGCTCCCACAGCGCGACCTCGTTGCCGAGCATCAGCAGCAGCCGGTCGCCGCGCCGCGCCCCGAGCGACTCCAGCCAGTTCGCAACGCGATTCGAGCGCTCGGACAGGGCCTGGAAACTCATCACCTGCTCGCGGCCGTCGTCCCCGACGATCCACAGGCCGGGCGCCGGGTTGCCGCGCGCCTGGTCGTCGAAGTGGTCGAGCGCCCAGTTGAAGTGCTCGAGCTTCGGCCAGGCGAATTGCCGGTAGGCGGTCTCGTAGTCGGTGCGGTGCGCGAGGAGGAAATCGCGCGCGGCCCGGAAGCGGGCAAGGTCAGCGTTCATCGGTCGGGTCCCTGCAGGATCGCAGACACGATGTTCCGTCAACGCGTTGGCCGCAACCCGGCAAATCCCCGGGGAACTCCGGGAATCCGGCGCGCACGCGGCGCGCCGGCCGGCTTCACTTCGGCGGCAGGCGGATCGCGCCGTCGAGGCGGATGACCTCGCCGTTGAGCATGTCGTTGGTGACGATCGCATGCACCAGGCGTGCGTAGTCTGCCGGCGTGCCCAGGCGGCTCGGGAAGGGGACCCCGGCAGCGAGCGCGTCCTGCACCTCCTTGGGCATGCCGAACAACATCGGGGTGCCGAAGATGCCCGGCGCGATCGTCATGTTGCGGATGCCATTGCGCGCCAGGTCGCGTGCGATCGGCAGCGTCATGCCCACCACGCCACCCTTGCTCGCGCTATAGGCGGCCTGACCGATCTGGCCGTCGTAGGCGGCGACGCTCGCGGTGCTGATCAGCACGCCGCGCTCACCGGTGGGCTCGGGGTCGTTCTTCGCCATCGCGGTGGCGGCGAGCCGGATCATGTTGAAGCTGCCGACCAGGTTGACGTTGATGACCTTCTGGAACTGCGCGAGCGGGTGCGCGCCGTCCTTGCCCACCGTCTTCACGCCGATGGCGATGCCGGCGCAGTTGACCAGGCCCATCAGCTTGCCCATCGAGACGGCCCGG
This sequence comes from Ideonella sp., assembly GCA_025458335.1. Classification (GTDB taxonomy): domain Bacteria; phylum Pseudomonadota; class Gammaproteobacteria; order Burkholderiales; family Burkholderiaceae_C; genus JAIYCR01. The sequence goes on along the minus strand of JALOSQ010000104.1, from coordinate 6,523 downwards.
TCGACCGCGGCCTGGCCGTCGGCCTCCTGCGAGACGTCGCACTTGACGAAGGCCGCGCCGTCGCCGAGTTCCTTCGCGAGGGCCGCGCCCTTGTCGGCCTGCAGGTCGGCGATCACGACCTTGCCGCCGTTCGCGGCCAGCATGCGCACCGTGCCCTCGCCGAGGCCCGATGCGCCGCCGGTGACGATGAAGACCTTGCCTGCGATGTCCATGAATGTCCTTTCGAGGGGGCCGCGGCGCGGCGGGGCCGCGGCGGTGAATGACAGAGGCCGCCCGCAGGCGGCCTCGTGGAGGTCGGACCGAGAGGATACGCCGGGCGCGGCGCCGGGGCGCTCAGGCGAGCGCGGCCAGGGCCCTCGCCGTGATCTCCTCGACCGCGCCGGTCCCGTCGATCTTGCGGTAGCGCGGCGCGCTCTTGTCGCCGGTCGCGGCCCACTGCGAGTAGTAGTCGACCAGCGGACGGGTCTGCGACTGGTAGACCTGCAGGCGCTTGCGCACGGTCTCTTCCTTGTCGTCGTCGCGCTGCACCAGCGGCTCGCCGGTCACGTCGTCGTGGCCGGCCACCTTGGGCGGGTTGAACTTGACGTGGTACGAGCGCCCCGACGCGATGTGGAAGAGGCGCCCGCTCATGCGCTCGATGATGGCCGAGTCGGGCACGTCGATCTCGAGCACGACGTCGAGCGGGACGCCGGCGGCCTTCATGGCCTCGGCCTGCGGGATCGTGCGGGGGAACCCGTCGAAGAGGAAGCCCTTGGCGCAGTCGGGCTGCGTGATGCGTTCCTTGACCAGGCCGATGATGATGTCGTCGCTCACCAGGCCGCCGGCATCCATGACCTTCTTGGCGGCCACGCCCAGCGGGGTGCCGGCCTTGACGGCGGCGCGCAGCATGTCGCCGGTGGACACCTGGGGGATGCCGAAGCGTTGGCAGATCACGCCGGCTTGCGTGCCCTTGCCGGCGCCAGGCGCGCCCAACAGAATCACTCGCATGGGGTCTCCTCGGGGGCTCGGGTGGAGCGCCGCGGACGCGGCGCCACGGTCATTCGGTGTCGCGGGGTCACCACGACGTCCGGGGGCTCCAGGGTGCACGGCGCGAGATGGACCATGCCCCGGCGGCACTGCGGTCGGTGCCGGCTCGGAAGGTGCGGCCGAGAATATCACGCGGTACCTGATGCGGACCTTTCGAACACCCGTTCATCAGGCCTTCGCCGGGCGCGCCCGGGGACGCTCCGGTTCACCCGGCGCACAGGCGCGGCTTCAGGCCCTCTCGCGCAGCACGGCGCGCACGCGCGCGAGGTCCTCGGGCGTGTCGACGCCCGGGCCCGGCGCATGCGGCGTGACGTGGACCGCGATGCGGTGGCCGTGCCACAGCACGCGCAACTGCTCGAGTGCCTCGATCGCCTCGATCGGGCTGCGCGCGAGTGACGGGAATTGCTGCAGGAACCCGGCCCGGTAGGCATAGAGGCCGATGTGCCGCAGGGGGCGCGGCGAGGGCAGGGGGTCGGCCGGGATGCCGCCGGCATCGCGCCAGAACGGGATCGGCGCTCTCGAAAAGGCCAGGGCCACGCCGCGATGGTCCGTCACGACCTTGACGACGTTGGGATTGGCGAACTCGGCCGCGCGGTCGATCTCGTGCGCCGCAGTGCTCATGACGCAGTCGGGATGCGCCGCCAGCGTGGCGGCGCACGCATCGACCAGCGCGGGTTCGATGAGCGGCTCGTCGCCCTGCACGTTGACCACGATGTCGTCGCCCTTCAGTCCGAGCGAATGGCTGGCCTCGGCCAGGCGGTCGCTGCCGGTCGGGTGATCGCGCGAGGTGAGCAGCGCGGCCACGCCATGGGCGGCGCAGGCCGCCACGATCGACGGGTCGTCGGCCGCCACCACGACCGTGTGTGCGCCGCTGAGGGCCGCCCGGCGGGCGACGCGCACGATCATCGGAAGGCCCTCGAGGTCGGCCAGCGGCTTGTCGGGCAGCCGCGTCGAGGCCAGGCGGGCCGGGATGAGGACGGTGAAGGCCATGGCAGCGGGTCGGGAGCGCCGGTTGATCGCCCGGCGTGGGACGTGTCTCGTCACCGCCTCGCAGGCGTTGACAGGCTCAACAGGCTCAGGCGGTCGGCCCGGGGACGGTCGCCGGTGGTGCCGGTTCGCCCGGCGCGGCATCGAGGTGGCGCGCCTCGGACTCGAGCATGACCGGCACCCCGTCGCGGATCGGATAGGCGAGCCGATCGGCCCGGCAGATCAGTTCGTCGGTGTCGTGGTCGCGCTCGAGCGGCCCCTTGCACAGGGGGCACACGAGCAGTTCGAGCATGCGGATGTCCATCGCTCCGGTCCTGACGCCGCGGTCAGCCGCAGTCTAGCCCGGCCCGGCGCGCGACGGCGCGGCGCGGTCCCCGAGCGTGGCCAGCAGGGTTGCCAGCGCGGGCGCGGGAAGGCGCAACGCCAGCGGCACGACCCACACGGCCGTGCGCCCGCCAGCCACCCGGTCCGGCGACAGCTTGACCGCGTCCTTCTCGGTCAGCAGCACGGCGGAGGTGCCGTCGTTCCAGGGCAGGGTGTCGAAGCGATGGTGATCGGGCAAGGGGCGCTCGTCGAGCGCCAGGCCGGCCGCGCGCAACGCCTCGAAGAAGCGCGAGGGCCGGGCAGTCCCGGCGACGGCGACGCCGCGCAGGCCGCGCAGGTCGGCCAGCGGGCGTGCGCGATCGGTGCGCCCGGCCCACCAGTCGGCCAGCGGCACCGCCATCCGGATCTCGCGATCCACCGGCAGCCCCGGCCAGGGTGTCGTCGGGGTCGCCGAGTTGTACAGCACGATGGTGCTCGGCCAGGGCCGGGGCGGCATCGGCTCGCGCAACGGCCCGGCCGGCAGGCACCAGCCGTTACCCGCACCGCGCTCGTCGAACACGACGATCTGCAGGTCGCGGGGCAGGGCGTGGTGCTGCAGGCCGTCGTCGCTGACGATCACGTCGAGCGCGGGATGCGCATCGAGCAAGGCGGCTGCGGCGGCCAGGCGGTCGGCCCCCACGACGACGGGCACCTGCGCCCGCCGGCGCAGCAGCAGCGGCTCGTCGCCGGTCATCGCCGCGGGGTCGTCGGGCTGCACGTGGTGCAGCCCGGCGGATCGGCGGCCGTACCCGCGCGAGACCACCCCGGGATGCCAGCCGGCGGCTTGCAGCGCGTCCAGGACCGCAAGCGTGACCGGAGTCTTGCCGACGCCGCCGACCAGCAGGTTGCCCACCACCACCACCGGCACCCGAAGCCGCGGCGGCGGGCGGACCAGGGCACGCCGGCGTCGTCCGCCGGCGATGGCCCCGACGAGCGCTCCGGCAGGCCACAGCATGCGCGCCAACGGACCACGGCCCGTCCAGGCCGCCTGCAGTGTCGCAACGAGGTCCACGGGGCCGCTGGGCCGGACAGCGGCGCGTCAGCGGATCGGGGCCGCGTTCTGCGTCTGCGTCGCGAAGGTCAGCCGAGGCAGGTTGGCCCGTCTCGCCGCGTCCATCACGTTCACGACTGACTGGTGGGCCGCCGTGGCGTCGGCCGAGACGATCACCATCGCGTCGGCGTTGCCGCCGGCGGCGGCGGCCATCTCGGCGGCCAGTGCCTCGACGCTGCGCCCGTCGACGGGCTTGCGGTTGACGGCGTAGCGGCCGTCGGCCGCCACCGAGACGATCACCTCGCTCGGCCGATCCTTGAGCTTTTCCGCATCGGCGGTCGGGAGGTTGATCTGCAGTTCCGTGAACTTCGAGAAGCTGGTGGCCAGCATCAGGAAGATCAGGATCACCAGCAGGACGTCGATGAACGGGATCAGGTTGATGTCCGGTTCGTCCGGACGCTGGCGACGGAAGTTCATCGGTCTCGGGCGGCGTTCGCCCTCAATTGCCGCGCTGCGCGGTGTGCCGCATCAGGTAGGGCACGAAGCGCTCGGCGGTCTGCTCGAGCTCGAGGATGTACTCGTCGATGCGCCCGCGGAAGTACCGATAGAACAGCAGCGCGGGGATCGCCACGATCAGGCCGAAGGCGGTGTTGTAGAGCGCGATCGAGATGCCGTGGGCGAGCTGCTGCGGGTTGTTGCCGCCGGTCGGCGACTGCGACGCGAAGATCTCGATCATGCCGATCACGGTGCCCAGCAACCCGAGCAGCGGGGCGGCCGAGGCGATCGTGCCGATCGCGCCCACGTAGCGTTCCATCCGGTGCAGCGCGGCGCGCCCGGCCGACTCGAAGGTCTCCTTGAGCTGGGGCTCGCCGATGCGCGGGTCGGCCACCACGGCCCGGATGCCTGCCGCCAGCACCGTGCCCAGCAGCGAGTTGGCGGCGAGCTTGTTCACGACCTCGGCGCCCGGCAGCGAGCCGCGAATGACCGTGACGACCTCGTCGAACAGCCTGGGCGGCGCGATCTTGGATTTGCGCAGGCTCACGAAGCGTTCGATGATGAGCGTCAGCGCTGCGATCGAGCAGGCGATCAGGAACCAGATCGGCCAGCCAGCGGCCTCGATGATCGAAAGCAAGCCAGTCCTCTCCGCGGCTGGGTGCGCCGCACGTGGTCGGGTCCTCGGGGAGCGGCGGATTATGGCCCTGCCGTCATGACGTCGGACTCAGGCTCGCGATCCGTCCACCGCTTCTGTGGACAACTTTGTGGGAAACCGCCCCCCATGCCGCGCAAACCCGCGCAACGCCAAGGCCCGCCTCAGATTGCTGAAAATATGAGCATCAAAAAATCCAATCGAATCAGAGACTTGCGTCGAAATGACGATGGCGTGACAGCGTACATCGCGCGGCAGGCCGCATGGCGCCTGCATGTGGAGTTCTCGACCCGCGCCAGGACTGCGGATGCGGCCCGGTCACGCTGAGCTGGCGACCCCTCGCGTCGTCTGGGGCGTCGCCGCGCTGCTCCAGGGCGCCAACGATGCCCTGTCGGCACGGTTCGGCGCCTGCGCGGTCGAAGGCGAGGTCAGCGCGCTGACGCGGCCGGCCAGCGGCCACGTCTACTTCAGCCTGCGCGACGCCGATGGCGCACCGGCCCTGCTGCGCTGCGCGATGTTCCGGCGCGCGGCCACACTGGTCGACTTCCCGCTGACCGAGGGCTTGCGTGTGCAGGCCCGGGGCCGCTTGGCGATCTACGAGCCGCGCGGCGACCTGCAGCTGGTCGTCGAGTCCTTGCAGCGTGCCGGCAGCGGCGCGCTGTTCGAGCAGTTCCTCCGCCTGAAGGCACGGCTCGAGTCGGAGGGACTCTTCGACCCGTCGCGCAAGCGGCGCCTCGAGCCGTTCCCGCGACGGGTCGGCGTGGTGACCTCGCTCGGCGCGGCGGCGCTGCACGACGTGTGCACGGCTCTGGCGCGCCGGTCGCCGCAGGTCGAGGTGGTGGTGTATCCGAGCCTGGTGCAAGGCGCCGAGGCGCCCGAGCAGCTGGTGGCTGCGCTCGCGCTGGCCGCGCAGCGCGCCGAGGTCGACACCGTGCTGCTGGTGCGCGGGGGGGGATCGCTGGAGGACCTGTGGGCCTTCAACGACGAGCGCGTGGTGCGTGCGGTCGCGGCCTCGCCGGTGCCGGTGGTCTGCGGAGTCGGCCACGAGACCGACTTCACCCTGTGCGACTTCGCAGCCGACCTGCGTGCGCCCACGCCCACGGCCGCTGCGGAGCTGTGCGCCCCGCCGGTCGCCGACCTCGCGGGCGGTCTGGCCGACCTGGCCGCCGCGGCACGGGCCGCGGCGCGCCGACAGCTCGAGCGCGAAGCGCAGCGACTCGACCAGGTCTCGCTGCGGCTGGCGCGACCGTCTGCGGCCGTGCAGCGCCACGCGCAGCGCCTCGCGGGCCTCGACGAGCGCCTGCGGCTGGCGCTCGAGCGGCGCGGGCGCGATGCCCGCGAGCGACTGGTCGCGCTGGGCGTGCGTCGCGAGCGCGCGCTCGAGCTCGATCGCCTGAGGCAGGGGCAACGGCTCGACTTGCTCGCCTCACGCCTGCGCCTGCTCGACCCGCAACAGGTGCTCGAGCGCGGCTTTGCGTGGTTGTCCGATGCGCAGGGGCATGCCGTGCCGGGCGTGGACACCGTGCGCCCCGGCGACCGCGTCGCCGCGCACTTGCGCGATGGCCAGCTGGACCTGGACGTGCGTGCGGTGCGGCGCTGAACGGGCGTGACCCTTCGGCGCCTGCGGTCGGCTCCCGGCGCCCGTGACGTCGCCTGCCTAGAATCCCGGATTCCGCCAGGACCCGACACGGCGTACTGCCGTCGAACCCAGCCAAGAGGACCACCATGGAACACACCCTGCCGCCCCTGCCGTACGCCATCGACGCCCTCGTGCCGCACTACAGCAAGGAGACGCTCGAGTTCCACCACGGCAAGCATCACAACGCCTATGTGGTGAACCTCAACAACCTGCAGAAGGGCACCGAATTCGAGTCGATGGCCCTGGAGGACATCGTTCGCAAGTCCTCTGGCGGCATCTACAACAACGCGGCGCAGATCTGGAACCACACGTTCTTCTGGAACTGCATGAAGCCCAACGGCGGCGGCGAGCCGACCGGCGCGCTGGCCGC
>JALOSQ010000103.1 GCA_025458335.1 Ideonella sp. | reverse complement strand
TCGCCTGGTAGGGATCGAGCTTGCGGGCGCAGGCGAGCTTGCGCACCGCGTCCTGGTAGTCGTCGAGGATGATGATGTTCACGGGCGCCCCGCCTGCCGCGGCATTGTCGCGCGGCAGGCCAGGCAGCCGGCCCCGGCCTTGCGCACCGTTTCGCTTGCGGCTGCGGGCCGTCGTGGCCGCACGCCGCCAATGTGCCGCGCCTGCCCGCGCGCGTGCCGCTTCGCCCGGTCCCTGCGGGAGGCTTGAAGGACAGCGGGAGGACCCGATATCCGGTTCACGGGTCGCTCCCCCGCGGGCGACACCGCCTCGAACACCTGCAGGAGAGTCTCATGCTTCATCGACGCCTCTTTCACCGCGACCTGCTCGGCGAACTGGACCGTCTCACGCACGACCTGCAACAGACCTTCGAGCCGACGCCGGCCATCCGCGGCGTGGGGCGTGGCGGCTACCCGGCCCTGAACGTCGGCGCCACGCAGGACGCGGTCGAGATCTTCGCCTTCGCCCCCGGCCTGAACCCTGCCGATGTCGAGGTGCAACTCGACCGCGGCGTCCTGACGATCAGCGGTGTACGGACTGCGCCGGCCAACGGCGAGTCTGCCTCGACCGCACACGTGAACGAGCGCTTCGGCGGCGCCTTCCGCCGCGTGATCAGCCTGCCTGACGACATCGACCCGAATGCGGTCTCGGCCGACTACCGCGACGGTGTGCTCCACGTTCGCGTCAAACGCTCCCAGGCAACCCGGCCGCGCCGCATCGAAGTCCACTGAACGCCCAACGGACGACCCCCATGAACGCTTTTGCCACCACGCCCGCATCGTCGTCTGCGACGGCCTCCCCGTCGCATCGCGGCGAACCGGCCCTGCTGCCCCCCGTCGACGTGATCGAGGACCCGCAGGGCATCACGCTGTTCGCCGACATTCCAGGCGTGCCGAGGGACCGGCTCGACCTGCGGGTGGAGGGCGACACGCTTTCGATCGAAGCCGACCTGGCCGTGCCCCTGCCACAGGGGATGACGCCGAGCCACGCCGAGGTGCAACTCGCCCGCTACCGCCGCGCCTTCACGCTCAGCAAGGAGCTCGACGCATCGAAGGTCAGCGCCGAGCTCAGCCACGGGGTGCTGCGCGTGCGCATTCCCAAGGCCGAGCACGCGCAGCCCCGGCGAATCTCGGTTCAGGTCGCCTGACCGGCGACCGGGCGCCCCTGGCGGCGTGCCTGCGATTGCGCGTCGGTAATGCGCCAGCCCGGCGATCGAAGGACGGCGTCGGGCGCGGTTGAGTCCTGAGCGTGCCCACCCCCGCCGGGCAGCCGTCGGCGTCGCCACTGTTTCGGGCTTACAGTGCTGATCTACCGGCCCCGTTCAGGAGTGAGCCCGATGTCGATCTCGATGCACGCTGCCGCCGCACCCGTGTTCAGCCGCTTGCTCGGCAGCATGCTCGGCTGGCTCGACAAGGCCCAGACGCATGCGGATGCGCGCCGATTCGACTCGAGCCAGTACCTCGGGTTGCGCCTCGCACCCGACATGCTGCCCTTCGTGCGGCAGGTGCAGATCGCCTGCGATGCCGCCAAGGGAGGCATGGCGCGGCTGGCCGGGATCGAGGTCCCGGCTTGGGAGGATCGAGAGGCCTCCCTCGACGACCTTCGCGCCCGCATCCGGCGCACGATGGAGTACGTGGCGGGCTTCACGCCGGCGCAGCTCGACGGCAGCGAGTCTCGCGAGATCGTGCTGCCCTCGCGCCACGGCGAGCCCCTGCGCATGCCGGGGGAGACCTTCCTGAAGCACTACGCGCTGGCCAATTTCCACTTCCACGCCACGCTGGCCTACGCGCTGCTGCGCCACGCCGGCGTGGATCTCGGCAAGGCAGACTTCCTCGGGTCGAACCGCTGAGACGCAGGGCCTGCTCCCGCGAATGGCGCGATGCGGCGCGGGCCGGCATCGCGCAACGGGTGCCTGAGCGCGACGGCGGTCGCGTCAAGACCCGCCGGGTTCGGCCGCCGGCAGGTCCGATTCGTACGGCGGCAGCGACGAGTCGCCGAAGGCGCGCTCGAACTCGCGCTGCAGCACGAGGCGCGCCGTGCGGTCGGGACCCGACTCATCGGGCATGAGTGCCAGGATCACCTCGCGGAGCTCGGCGAGTTCACCCATGTCGTTTGTCTGGCGCACCTTGCGGCGAAGCAACTCACCCAACGATCCAGGAACCGTGGCAATCGCATCGACGGCACGCTGCTTCAGCCGCACGAAGGCCCGGCGCGCAGCAATGCGGGCTCGGCGCTCCGCGGGCATGCCGACCGCGTAGACGCGTGTCAGCATGAAGTCGGACACCGGTCCGGTGTCGCTCTCGTCCCAGGAGCGCAGCCCGAGACCGAGGCCGGTCGACGGACGGGGGCCCGGGAGGGGGGCGGCGGACAGCGAACGGTGTGGGGTGATCATCGTGCGTCTGGTCGGGTCTCGGGGTTCAAGCCATCGGATCGAGCCCGCCGAAGCCGCTGCGCGGCGACCGCGTCGGGAAGTGCCGGTTCAGGCACTCGAGCCGTTGCCAGGCTTCCCGCTCCGAGTGGCACTGCGCGACGAGTTCGAAGACGCCGGGTCGCAAGTGCCACAACTCCGGTATCGACATCGCCAGCCGCGCCTTGAGTTGCATGCGGCGCGCGGCGTCCCGTCCCACATCGGCGAGGGCGTCGACGAAGTCCTGGCGGGCCGCCTCCAGGCGACCATCGCCGTGGGATTCGCACGGCGCGCCGGCGAGCCGTCGAATGCCGAGTGGAAGGCTGAGGGACATGATCGCGGGACGCCGGGCGGCGGTCAGTGCCAACAACCCCGCCATGCTGGCCCGCGTCGTGCGACCCGAAGCGCCGAAAAGCGCCGCCAATCCGGCACAACCGGCGTGCGCCTGCGCGGCGCGACGCGCTTACATCAGCATCGTGTTGCGGATCAGGCCGACCGCCAGACCCTCGAGGGCGAAGTCCCCCTGCTCCGGACCCACGACGATGGGCTCGAACTCCGGGTTCTCGGGCAGGAGCTCGATGAGCCCCCGAACCCGCCGGAACCGCTTGACCGTGACGTCGTCACCGAGGCGTGCCACGACGATCTGACCGTTCTTGGCCTCGGTCGCCCGCTGGACGGCCAGGAGATCGCCGTCGAGGATGCCGGCGTCGCGCATGCTCATCCCACGGACCTTGAGAAGGAAGTCGGGGCGCCGGGGAAACATGCTGGCCTCGACGTGATAGGTCTCGTCGATGTGCTCCTGCGCGAGGATGGGGCTGCCGGCGGCCACGCGGCCCACCAGCGGCAGGGACAGCTGGGCGAGGCTCGGCAACGGCAGCAGGTATTGCAGCCCATGCCCGGACAGCCGCTGCTCGTTGAGGGCGCGCAGTGTCTCGCCGCGCAGGCGGATGCCGCGGGCCGTGCCACCGACGAGTTCGATGACGCCCTTGCGGGCGAGTGCCTGGAGGTGCTCCTCGGCCGCGTTCGGCGAGCGAAAGCCGAGTTCCGCCGCGATCTCGGCACGCGTTGGGGGCGCACCGGTCCGCTCGATCGCCGACTGGATCAGGTCGAGAATCTGCTGCTGGCGTGCAGTGAGCTTGGGGCTCGCGTCCATGGAGGGATGGGCCGATGAAGGCTGAAGGTTTATCCAGTGGCTGGATTTTCATCCAGCCCGCCCGTCAGCGCAAGGGGCGCCCCGTGGTCGGTGAAGCCCGGTGCGCCAGATGAGAACGCGACTCGTCGTCCTGGCCACCGGCGGCACGATCGCGGGGTCGGCCGCCAGCGCCGCCGACAACCTGGGCTACCGGTCCGCGGCGCTGCCGGTGGACGCGCTGCTGGCCGGCATTCCGACCCCATCTTCGTCGGCTATCGAGACCGAGCAGGTCGCGCAACTCGACAGCAAGGACGTCGACGAGACGACCTGGCAACGCCTCGCCCGGCGCGCCCGCGATCACCTGGCGAGGCCCGAGGTGGCGGGCATCGTGGTCACGCACGGCACCGACACGCTCGAGGAGACCGCGTGGTTCCTGCAGCGCACGCTGGCTCCGGCGAAGCCGCTCGTGCTGACCGCTGCGATGCGACCGGCCTCCTCGCTGCAGTCCGACGGCCCGCAGAACCTCTCGGATGCACTGGCCGTCGCCGCCGACGGACGCGTGGCCGGCGTCACGGCTGTGCTGGGCGGCGCGGTCTGGCCCGCGCGCGGGCTGCGCAAGCTGCACCCGTACCGCCTCGACGCCTTCGCAGGCCCGGACGCCGGACCGCTCGCCTGGGTGCGCGAGGGACGGCTGATGCCGCTGCGCCCGGGCGCCGCGCCGGCGCCTGCCGATCCGGCCCTGCTCGAGCTCGACCCGGCGGCGTGGCCGAGGGTGGCCATGCTCGCGAGTCACGCCGGGGCCGATGGCGACCTCGTCGACGCCGCGGTGCACGCCGGCTACCGCGGCATCGTGGTGGCGGCCACCGGCCACGCGACGGTGCACCGGCGCGTCGAGGCGGCGCTCGAGCGCGCCCGCGCGCGCGGGGTGGCGGTATGGGTGGCCAGTCGCTGCACGGCCAGCGACGGCGTTCCGCCGTTGCCGGGCGCGAGTGACCCGCGCTGGTTCACGCCGGCGCAAGCGCGGGTGGAACTGCTCGTGCGGCTCGCGGCAACGCCCTGACACGACGCGGTCGCGACACGCCGGGGACCGGGCCCGAGGCCGGTGCGGCAAACCCCTGCCGCGTCAGGCGCCGTAGCGCTCGGTGGCCAGCATCGCCCCGCGCGCCAACGCCCGCAGCTTGGCCTCGGCCACCACGCGGTCCATCGGCGCGAGGCCGCAGTTGGTGCAGGCCACGAGGTGATGCGCCGGCACGAACTGCAGGGCGCGACCGATCGTGTCGGCGACCTCTTCGGGCGATTCGACCGTGTCGCTCGCGACGTCGATGACGCCGACCATCACGTCCTTGCCCTTGAGCAGCGCCATCAGCTCGGGCGGCACGTGGCTGTGGATGCATTCGAGCGACACCTGGTCGAGGCTGCTCGCCGCCAGCACCGGGAAGACCTGCTCGTACTGTCGCCACTGGTCGCCGAGCGTCTTCTTCCAGTCGATGTTCGCCTGGATGCCGTAGCCATAACAGATGTGCACCGCCGTCTTGACGGTGCGCCCGCGCACGGCCGCCGCTTCCTTCAAGCCCTGGCAGGCCCGCTCCAGCGCCTGCACGCCCCAGGCGGCTGCGTCCGCCATGTACACGTTGAAGGCCGGCTCGTCGAACTGGATGATGTCGATGCCGTCCTCGACCAGGCCCAGGGCCTCCTGGTTCAGCAGCTCCGCGAAGGCGAAGGCCATCTTGACGCGATCACCGTAGAAGCGGTCGGCGACCGTGTCGACGATGGTCATCGGCCCGGGCAGGGTGAACTTGGTCAGGCGGGTCGTGTGCTCGCGCAGGAAGCGCGCCTCGGCCTGGTGCACCCGGCCCGTCAGCCGCAGCGGTGCCACCACCTGCGGCACCATGGCCTTGTAGCGGTCGTTGCGGATGCCCATCTCGACCTTGTGCTCGAAGTCGATGCCTTCGACCTTCTCGAGGAAGCCGTGCACGAAATGCTGCCGCGACTGCTCCCCGTCACCGATCACGGACAGGCCGGCATCCTCCTGCTCCTTGATCCAGACGAGGGTCGCATCGAGCTTGGCCTGCGCCAGGTCGTCGCCGGCGGCCTTCCAGCGCGGCCAGAGCTTGTGGGTCTCGGCCAGCCAGGCGGGCTTGGGCAGGCTGCCGGCGATGGCGGTGCGGAACATGCGCGTTCTCCTCGATAGGCCCGCCCTCGGGCGAGGCGGTGCCTGTAGTGTCGTCGTCCGCGCGCCGCCGCGCCTGAGGGCAGTCAATGCCCCGTCGCCACGCTCCTCGGCGGGCGCAAACGAATGTCAGCGCAGGGCCACGGCCTGCAGGCGGGCCACGACCGCGCCGCTCGCATCGATGAGCGTGAGTTGCTCGCCCTCGATGCGGTGCCGTGCGACCGTCCCCAGGGCGGCCAGGAACCGGTTTTCCTGCTCCATCCCGGCGGGACAGGCCATGCGGGTCGTGGCGATCTGCGAGAACGCCAGCCCCTCGCCATCGACACGCCAGCGTCCCATGAGCCGGTTGCAGCCGCCGGAGCCGGCAAGCCGCTCCGCCTCGCGGTGCAGCACCAGGTGCGGCTCGCGTTGGCCATCGGCCACCTGGGCCGGCTGCCCACCCAGGGCCACCAGCTTCCAGTAGGTGTCCGTCAGCGAGGCCCGCGGGACGTTCGCCCCGCCTCCCTCCGGCGCGACGGCGCAGGCTCCGAGCCCTGCGAGTCCGATGGCGACGATTCCTCGCAGCCACCGGGAGCCGATGACCCCAGACGTTCCATGCATACGCGTGCCTCCTTTCAGCCGACCCAGCGACGCGCGTTGGCGAACATGCGGCGCCATGGGCTCGAGCGCGCGAGGTCGTGCACCGGCGTCCAACTCATCTGCGCCTCGCGGAACACGCGCTCGGGGTGCGGCATCAGCGCGGTGAACCGGCCATCCGCCGTGGTGACCGCCGTGAGGCCGCCAGGACTGCCGTTCGGGTTCGCCGGGTACGCCTCGGTCGGCCGTCCGGCGTGGTCCACGAAGCGCATCGCCGCATGCACCCGCTGCGCATCGCCCTGGCGCGAGAAATCGGCGCGGCCCTCGCCGTGCGACACGGCAATCGGCAGGCGGCTGCCGGCCATCCCGGCGAAGAACAGGCTAGGCGAGTCGATCACTTCGACCAGGGACAGCCGAGCCTCGAACTGCTCGCTGCGGTTGCGCACGAAGCGCGGCCATGCCGCCGCGCCGGGAATGATCGGTGCGAGTGCCGCCAGCATCTGGCAGCCATTGCACACGCCGAGCGCGAAGGTGTCGGTGCGGCCGAAGTACTCGGCGAACGCCTCGGCCAGCGCCGGGTTGAACAGGATGCTGCGCGCCCAGCCTTCGCCAGCGCCGAGGGTGTCGCCGTAGCTGAACCCCCCGCAGGCCACGAGCCCGACGACGCCGTCGAGCCGCGCCCGGCCGGCCTGCAGGTCGGTCATGTGCATGTCGACCGCCTCGAACCCGGCGTGGTCCATCGCCCAGGCCATCTCGACATGGCTGTTGACGCCCTGCTCGCGCAGGATCGCCACGCGCGGCCGGGCTCCGCCCACCCACGGGGCTGCGACGTCCTCGTCCGGATCGAAGCTCAGATGGCGATGCAGACCCGCATCGGCCGGATCGCCCGCGGTCAAATGCTCGGCGTCGGCATCCTCGGGCCGGTCGCGCAGCCGCGCGATCCGCCAGGAGGTCTCGTCCCAGGCCTGGTGCAGGGCCTTGAGGTCGGCGCTGAAGACGACCTTGGTGTCGCGCCAGACCTCCACGACGCCGCGGTCGTTGGGCTTGCCGATGAAGTGGCTGTGGCGCGACAGGCCATGCGCACGCAAGGTCTGCATCACCTCGTTGCGCACGGACGTCGGCACCTGCAGCACCACGCCCAGTTCCTCGTTGAACAGCGCACGCAACGTCAGCTCGTGGCGTCGCGCACCGACCTGCGTGGCCCAGTTCTTCGAGTCGCCGTACTCGGCGCGGCTGTCGCCGATCCCGTCGCCCTCGGTCACCAGCAGGTCGACGTTCAGGCTGATGCCCAGGCGCCCCGCGAAGGCCATCTCGCACACGCTGGCCCACAGGCCGCCATCGCTGCGGTCGTGATACGCGAGCACCCGGCCCTGCGCGCGCAGCTCGGCCAGCGCGGACGCCAGCCCGCGCAGGAGCGCCGGGTCGTCCACGTCGGGCAGGCCGTCGGCATCCGCGCTGCCGAAGGCGCCGAGCACCTGGGCCAGCATCGAGCCGGCCAGGCGCTTTCGGCCCTGGCCCAGGTCGACGAGCACGAGCGTGGTGTCACCGGCGGGGCCGGTGTGACCGACCGAGCCATCCGCCGCCAGGCGCTTGAGGTCGGGCGTCCAGGCGCCGCGGATATCGTCCAGCGCGGCGAAGGCCGACACCACCAGCAGCGACACCGGCGAGACCACCTGACGCGCCGCGCCGGCCTCGTCGGTCCAGGCCATGCGCATCGACAGGCTGTCCTTGCCGACCGGCACGCCAATGCCCAGCGCCGGGCATAGCCCGAGCGCCACGGCGCTCACGGTGTCGTACAGCGCGGCGTCCTCGCCGGGCTGCCCGCAGGCCGCCATCCAGTTGCAGCTGAGCTTGACCCGCGCCAGCGAAGGCACGGGTGCGGCCAGCAGGTTGGTGATCGCCTCGCCGATCGCCATGCGCCCGGACGCGGCCGCCGCCGTCGATCCGAGCGACGCGAGTGGCGTGCGCTCGCCCACGGCCATCGCCTCGCCGCGGAGCCCCGCGAAGTCGGCCAACGTGACCGCGCAGTCGGCCACCGGGACCTGCCACGGCCCGACCATCGGATCGCGGTGACTCAGGCCGCCGACCGTGCGGTCGCCGATCGTGACCAGGAATCGCTTGCAGGCCACGGTCGGGTGGCGCAGCACATCGAAGGCCACGGCTTCCAGCGCCACGTCGGTGAGGTCGAGC
>JALOSQ010000405.1 GCA_025458335.1 Ideonella sp. | reverse complement strand
CTTCGACACCGACGAGCATGTCAAGGCGGCCACCACGCTCGAGAGCCTGGCCAAGATGAAGCCGGCCTTCAAGAAGGACGGCTCGGTGACCGCGGGCAACGCGTCGGGCATCAACGACGGCGCGTCGTTCTTCGTGCTGGCCGACGCGGCCAAGGCTGCGGCCGACGGCCACAAGCCGATCGCGCGCCTGGTCTCGTATGCCGTGGCCGGCGTGCCGAACGACGTGATGGGCGAGGGCCCGATCCCGGCGACCAAGCTGGCGCTCAAGAAGGGCGGCCTGCGCCTCGACCAGATGGACGTGATCGAGAGCAACGAGGCCTTCGCGGCGCAGGCGCTGGCGGTGGCGCGCGGCCTCGAGCTCGACATGGCCAAGACCAACCCGAACGGCGGCGCGATCTCTCTGGGCCACCCGATCGGTGCCTCAGGAGCAGTGATCGCGACCAAGGCGCTGTATGAGCTGCAGCGCACCGGTGGCCGCTACGCGCTGGTCACGATGTGCATTGGGGGAGGCCAGGGCATCGCAGCGGTGTTCGAGCGGGTCTGACCGCACCCGTCGGCGCCGGCTGGGCGCCGCGTCCGCATGAAGGCCCCGACAGGGGCCTTTGTCGTTTCCGGGCATCGAGCATTGGCGGCCCCTTGGCGTGCCCGTCACGCGCTCATGCCCGGTGCCGGGCGGATGCCCGACCAGCCTAGTTTGTCCTATTGACAGGACATTAAGACGGCCGCACGCTGCGTGTCGACCATGAGCGCTGCGCTGCCCCTGCCCAAGTACCACCAGATCTACCTCGTGCTGCGCGAGCAGCTCGAGGAGGGTCGGTACCAGCACGGGCTGCCCGGGGAGCTCCAGCTCGGCCGGGACTTCGGCGTCGCCCGCGTGACGGTGCGGCGCGCGCTCGAGCGCCTGGCTGCCGAGGGGCTCATCGAGCGCTCGCCGGGGCGCGGGACGGTACCGGTGCATCGCGCCCATGGCGAACGCTCCGCCCGTGCGCCTGCGGGCACGAGCCGTGCGCTGGCTTCGCGCACCCCCATGAGCGGCTTGCTCGAGAACATCGTGGCCATGGGCCTGCGGACCACGGTGCGCGTGATCTCGGTCGAGACCCTGGCGGCGGCCGACGCGGTGGCCGAACGGCGCGGCGGCCGACGCGGTGGCCGAACGGCTCGCACTCCCGCCCGGCAGCCCGGTGCAGAAGGCCGTGCGCGTGCGCTCGTCGCCGCAAGGCCCGCTGTCGCACATCACCACCTACGTGCCCGCCCCGTTGGCGGCGGGCTTCGGCCGCCGCGAGCTCGCGCGCAAGCCGATCCTGATCCTGCTCGAGGAGTCGGGGGTGCGCATCGCGCGCGCCGAGCAGACGCTGTCGGCGCGCCTGGCTGATGCGTCGGTCGCCCGCGCGCTCGGGGTCGAGGTGGGCTCCGCGCTGTTGTCGGTCAGCCGGCTGATCTTCGATGCCCAGGACCGGCCGGTGCAGTGGCTGCAGGGCCTGTACCGGCCCGACCGCGTCCAGTACCAGATGCAGTTGTCCCGCGTCGGCAGCGTCGACGCCAAGGTGTGGGTCAGCCAGGAGCTGGCCACGTCGTTTCACTGACCGTTCCACTGACGGACCGGCTCCCGGCCCGTCGCCCCGACCGATCGCTTCCAACGTCCAGGAGACCCCGATGACCCAGCGCCGCACCTTCCTCAAGCAGTCCGCCGCCGCCGCGGCCGCCACCGGCACGATGGGCTTTCCGCTCATCGGCGGCGCGCAGCCCAAGGCGATCAAGGTCGGCATCCTCCACCCGGTCACCGGTGCCCTGGCGTACTCCGGGCAGCAGTGCCGTGAGGGCGCGCTGATGGCCATCGAGGACATCAACAAGACCGGCATCCGCTCGATGGGCGGCGCCAAGCTCGAGGTGATGCTGGGCGACGCGCAGAGCACGCCCCAGGCCGGCGCGGCCGAGATCGAGAAGATGAACGAGGCCGGCTGCTCCGCGGTCGTGGGCCCGTTCGCCAGCGCGATCGCGCTGGCCACCACGCAGGCCGCGGCCAAGTACAACCTGCCGCACGTGGTCGACGTCGGCGTGGCCGACCAGATCGTCGAGCGCGGACTGAAGAACACCTTCCGCTTCGGCCCCGGTTACCGCACCTGCGCGCAGACGGCGGTGGCCAACCTGCACGTGCTCAACACCGCGGCGGGCAAGCCGGCCAAGAGCGTGATGATCATCCACGAGGAGAGCCTGTTCGGCACCGGCACCGCCAACCTGCTGGCGCGCGAACTGCCGGGCTACGGCTACGACGTGAAGGAGGTCATCAAGCACGCCAACCCGACGCGCGACTTCAACAACATCGTGCTGCGCATGAAGTCGGTCAACCCCGACATCGTGATCCCGGCCAACTACTACAACGAGTACGCGCTGCTGGTGCGCACCATGCAGCAGCAGCGGGTGATGCCGAAGGCGATCTACTCGGTGCTGGGCGGGGCCGCCTCGAGCTACAAGTTCCTCAAGGAGTTCCCGGACGCGGCCAACGGCATCATCGACTGCAACCACTGGTTCAACCCGAAGGACAAGCGCAGCGCCGAGCTGCGCAAGCGCGTCGAGGCCAAGAACCTGTTCTTCAGCTACGAGGTGTTCATGGCCTACACCGCCGTGCGGCTGCTGGCCGACGCGATCGAGCGCGCCAGGAGCGCCGACCGGGCCGCGATCATCGACGCGCAGGGCGCCCAGCCGCTGATGACCCAGGTGATCAAGGGCGACATCCGGGTGATCATCCCGCGCGACTACCGCGAGGCCGAGCCCGTGTTCCCGCTGCGCGCCTGATGGCCCACCCCCGAAGTGGCCTGTCGGCCACCTCCCTCTCGAGGGGGCACCGCCAGCGGCCCGGACGGGCGCGGTCTACGCCCTGATCGCGCTCGGCCTGACGCTGATCTACGGCGTGCTGCACATCATCAACTTCGCGCACGGCGCGGCGTTGATGGTCGCGCTGTACGCCGTCTACCTGCTCAAGACCCGCCTGGGCATCGACCCGTACCTCGCGCTGCCGCTGGTGGTGCCGGGCATGTTCGCGCTCGGCTACGCCTTGCAGCGGGTGGTGATCAACCGGGCCAGCCACGGCAAGGACGAGAACATCCTGCTGGTCACGCTGGGCCTGTCGATCGTGCTCGAGAACCTGGCGCTGATGTTCTTCAAGAGCGACACGCGCACGATCGAGACGGCCTACACCCTGACCACGCTGCAGATCGGCCCGGCCTTCATCGCGCTGCCCAAGGTGGTGGCGTTCTTCGGCGCGCTGGCGGCCGCGGCCGTGCTGCTGCTGATCGTCGCGCGCACCGACCTGGGCCGCGCAATCCGGGCGGTGGCCCGTGAGAAGCAGGGCGCGCGCCTGATGGGCATCGACGTGGACCATGTCTACGCGATGAGCTTCGGTATCGGGCTGGCCTGCCTCGGCGCGGCGGCCTGCTTCCTGCTGCCGGCGTACTACGTCAACCCGCAGGTCGGCTCGGGCTTCGTGCTCGTGGCCTTCACGATCGTCGTGCTGGGCGGCATGGGCAGTTTCGCCGGGGCCCTGCTCGGCGGCTTCCTGATCGGGGTGGTCGAGTCGGTGGGCGGCCTGTTCCTGGGCGAGTCGCTGGGACAGATCGGCATCTTCGCGATCTTCATCGCGGTACTGCTGCTGCGGCCGCAGGGCCTGTTCGGGGCGCGCGCGTGAGCCAGCAGCGGGGCACGCCCCCGAGCACTCCCTCGGGCCTCGCCGGGGCGCAGGCCCATGCCGCGGCCGTGCGCCGCGACGCGACCGCAATCGCGCTGTTCACGGCCGCGGTCGCCCTCGCCACCTGGGGGCTCGACTCGGGCGTGTGGTTGAACTTCATCATGATGACGCTCTACGTCACGCTGCTGGCGTTGTCGTGGAACCTGCTGGGCGGCTTCGGCGGCCAGTTCTCGTTCGGGCATGCGCTGTTCTTCGGCACCGGGGCCTACGCGCAGGCCATCCTGCAGCTCACGCACGGCGTCAACGCCTGGGCCGCGCTCGGCCTCGCGGTCGTGATCGCCGCGGCCGTCGGGCTGTTCGTGGGCGCGCTGAGCTTCCGCTACGGGCTCAAGGGCTCGTACTTCGCGCTCGTCACGCTGGCCTTTGCCGAGGTCGCCCGCATCCTCGCGGTGTCGGTCGGGTTCACCGGCGGCGGGGTGGGCCTGATGCTGCCGCTGCGCGAGTCCTTCGGCAACCTGCAGTTCGGCTCGCGGAAGGGCTACATCGGCCTGGTGCTGGGCTTCGTCGTGGCTGCGCTGGCGGTGACGGCCTGGCTGCGCCATTCGCGCTACGGCGCCCAGCTGCAGGCGGTGCGCGACAACGAGGATGCTGCCCGGGCAGTGGGCGTGGACCCGTTCCGTGTCAAGCTGCTGGCGATGGGCCTGTCGGCCGCGTTCATGGGGGCGGGCGGCGCGTTCTACCTGCAGGTCTTCCAGTACCTCGACCCGTCGATCGCCTTCGGCCCGCACACCTCGGTCGAGGCCCTGGTCGCGGCGATCGTCGGCGGCATGGGCACGCTGTGGGGGCCGCTGCTGGGCGCGGCGGTGCTGCACCTGCTGAGCGAACTCACCCGCAACCTGTTCGGCCAGTTGCCGGGCCTGAACATGGTCATCTACGGGGTGGTGCTGGTCGGCATCGTGATGTTCCTGCCCCGGGGGTTGGCCGGGCTGTTCGATCGCACTGGCCCCGGGTGGACCTGGCGCCGGCGCCGCTCAGCACCGAAGGACGGTCATGACCCGCGCTGACCCCCTGCTGCGGGTCGACGGGGTGTCGATCGCGTTCGGCGGCCTGCGCGCGGTGCAGGACGTCTCCTTCGACGTGCCGGCCGGCTCGCTGACGGCCCTGATCGGCCCGAACGGGGCGGGCAAGACCACGCTGTTCGCGCTGATGTCGGGCTTCCTGCGCCCCGAC
>JALOSQ010000404.1 GCA_025458335.1 Ideonella sp. | reverse complement strand
GCAGAGCGCGCGCTGCATGGACTGCGGCACGCCGTTCTGCAACAGCGGCTGCCCGGTCAACAACATCATCCCGGACTTCAACGACCTGGTGTACCGCGGTGACTGGCGCAACGCCTGGGTCACGCTCGACAGCACCAACAACTTCCCGGAGTTCACCGGTCGCATCTGCCCCGCGCCCTGCGAGGCGGCCTGCACGCTGAACGTCAATGACGACGCGGTGGGCATCAAGAGCATCGAGCACGCGATCATCGACCGCGCCTGGGCCGAGGGATGGGTGGCGCCGCGCCCGTCGGCGTTCCGCACCGGCAAGAAGGTCGCGGTGGTCGGCTCCGGGCCCGCAGGGCTGGCCGCCGCCCAGCAGCTGGCCCGTGCGGGCCACGACGTGACGGTGTTCGAGAAGAACGACCGCGTCGGCGGCCTGCTGCGCTACGGCATCCCGGACTTGAGCAGATGCAGGCCGAGGGGGTGACCTTCCGCACCGGGGTCCTGGTGGCCGACCTGCCCGACGGGACCAAGGTCACCAACTGGGCGAAGGAGACCGTCACCCCCGACCAGCTCAAAGCCGAGTTCGACGCGGTGTTGCTGGCCGGCGGCGCCGAGCAGAGCCGTGACCTGCCGGTGCCCGGCCGCGACCTGCAGGGCGTGCACTTCGCGATGGAGTTCCTGCCGCAGCAGAACAAGGTCGTGGCGGGCGACAAGCTCAAGGGCCAGATCATGGCCACCGACAAGCACGTGGTGGTGATCGGCGGTGGCGACACCGGCAGCGACTGCGTGGGCACGAGCAACCGCCACGGCGCCAAGAGCGTCACCCAGTTCGAGTTGCTGCCGATGCCGCCCGAGCACGAGGACAAGCCGCTGGTGTGGCCCTACTGGCCGATCAAGCTGCGCACCAGCTCGAGCCACGAGGAGGGCTGCCAGCGCGAGTTCGCCATCGCCACCAAGGAGTTCATCGGCGGCGAGGGCAAGGACAAGGGCAAGGTCAAGGCGCTGCGCACGGTGCGGCTGGAGTGGCAGGGCGGAAAGATGACCGAGATCCCGGGCTCCGAGCAGGTGATCCCGGCCGATCTGGTGCTGCTGGCGATGGGCTTCGTGAGCCCCGTGGGCAGCATCCTCGATGCCTTCGGCGTCGACAAGGACGCGCGCGGCAACGCCAGGGCGTCGACCGAGTTCATCGGCGGATACGCCACCAACGTGCCCAAGGTGTTCGCGGCCGGCGACATGCGCCGTGGCCAGAGTCTCGTCGTCTGGGCGATCCGCGAAGGCCGCCAGGCCGCGCGCGCAATCGACGAGGCGCTGATGGGAGCGAGCGACCTGCCGCGTTGACGCGGCCTCGTCAGAACGCGTAGGTGATGCCGAGCACGGCGGCCACGCTGCCTCGCCGGCTCACCAGCGGGCTCGCCGCCGGAGAGCTGCCCAGCGCACGCACCTCCAGCGTCCCCGCGAGCGCCCAGGCCGGGGCGAGCCGCCAGCTGCCCAACAGCCCGGCGCTCGCCTGGCGCAGCCCGCCGCCGGCCTCGTACACCGGCAGGCCGGAGCGTGCAGCCAGAGCGGCGTCCACGCCGAATGAGTCGTCCATCGACAACGCATCGGCCCACGTGAGCTGGGCGAAGCCCCCGAGCCGCAGCCGCTCGGTCTGCGCCAGGCCCACGGTGACGCGGGCATCGGCCTGGCTGCCACGGTCGGCGTCGGTGTGCAGGCGCACGCGCGCGAGCACGCTGACCGGTGCGGGTCCCAAGTTGCCGAGCCACTCCACGGAGGGCCCATACGACAGCCCGGCCGACCGGTCGGGCACCCCTCGCGTCGCGAGCGCATCGACGTCGGAGGCCCGCCTTCCGGGCTCGAAGGCGGCGACCACGCCGACCCGCAGCGACGTGCGCTGCACCAGAAGTCCGCCGGCCTCGGCCACGCCACGCGTGGTGCGCGCGAACCAGCGGCCATGCGTCAGGTCCGCCAGCGGGATCAGGTCCAGGCCCTGCGTGGCGCGGCCGTCGACGACCGGCTGCGAGCGCAGGGCGAAGCCGAACTCCTGTTCGCCGGCTGGTGCGATCGGGGCTGCGGTGACCTGGGCGGCGGCGGCCGCCAGTGCCAGGAAGGCATAGACGCGCCAGGGCGGCGGCACGGTGGGCTTGGCAATGGTCATCGGCGTGGCCTCGGAGCGGTGTAGGGCGACGGTCGGGGCAGCGAGCGGGCGCCATCGGACGGGGCGACATTCGACTGGCGCCACGGAACGGCCGCCATTGGACCACTGCCCTCGTGGATCGGGCAGCGGCTTCGCTCAGGACCGGGGCCGCCGGAACGGGTAGGCGGTCTGTGCCCACCAGCCCTCGGGCACGCCGTCGCCCACCAGAGGAAGGCGAGGTGAGCAGCGTAGTTGCGGTCGATCGCCTCGTCGTCCTGCGCGTGGTGCCAGTGGTGGAACGCCGGGGTCACGATGACGTGGGCCAGTGGGCCGAAGCGCCAGCGCACGTTGGCGTGATTGAACACCGCCTGAAGGCCGGCCAGCACGATGTAGGCATCGACGACCGGCTTGTCGAAGCCGAGCCACACGATCGGCGCCAGCACCGCTGCGCGCACCGCGATCACGTCGACCAGGTGCAAGCGCGAGCCGGCCAGCCAGTCCATCGTCTTGACGCTGTGGTGCACGGCGTGGAAGCGCCACAGCGCCGGGACCTCGTGGAACGCGCGGTGCACCGCGTACTGTGCGAGGTCGGCGACCAGCACGACGAGCGGCAGCGCGATCCACATCGGCAGCGACCGCACCGCGTCCTGCAGGTCGCCA
>JALOSQ010000403.1 GCA_025458335.1 Ideonella sp. | reverse complement strand
ACCTGGTCATCGGCGATACCAACAGCGCCAGCGATGTCTTCGTCTACGCCCTGCCGGCGGTGCTGGAGGGGCTGTTCTCGGATGGGTTCGAGTAGCGTCTTCCGCAGGCTCGACTCACACCAGCGCCTCCACCACTTCCGGATGCCCCAGGAACTCGCGCGGGCTCGCGGTCTTGCCGTAGGCACCGGACTGGAACACCACCACCAGATCGCCCTCCTGCGCCACGCCGAGATCGGCGCGGTCGGCGAGCAGGTCGAGCGGCGTGCACAGCGGGCCGACCACGCTGGCGGTCTCGCGCTCGCCGGGCCGCGCATTGACCATGGACGGATAGTTCTTGCGCAGCACCTGTCCGAAGTTGCCGCTGGCGGCGAGGTGATGGTGCATGCCGCCGTCGCAGACCAGAAAGACCTGCCCACGCGAGATCTTGCGGTCGATGACCCGCGCCACGTAGACGCCGGCTTCGCCCGCCAGATAGCGGCCGAGTTCGAGCACCAGATGGCCCTGCGGGAAATCGCGGGCGCAGCGCTCGGCGAGGCCCTGCAGGCAATCGGCCACCGGCGCGAGCTCAAGCGGGGTATCCGCGAGCGTGTACGGGATGCCGAAGCCGCCGCCGAGGTTCAGGCTACGCACCGGCGCCGGCAGTTGATCCGCCCAGCCAAGGATCAGCTCGTAGCTCTTGGTCTGCGCCTCGACAATCGCCTCGGCCTTGAGGTTCTGCGAACCGGCGTAGAGGTGGAAGCCCTCGAAGGCCAGCCCGAGCGCGCGGATCTCGGCCAGCAGGGCCGGCACCTGCTCGGCATCGATACCGAACTGCTTGGCACCGCCGCCCATGCGCATGCCCGAGGCCTTCAGCTCGAAGGGCGGGTTGATGCGGATCGCCACGCGCGCGGCCTCGCCGCTGGACTCGCTGGCTTGGGCGAGCGCGCGCAGCTCGCGGAAGCTCTCGATATTGATCAGGATGCCCGCGGCCTGCGCCTGCTTCAGATCGGCATCGCTCTTGCCCGGCCCGGCGAAGCTGACGTGCTGGGGGTCCATGCCGGCATCGAGCGCCACCCGCAGCTCGCCGACCGAGGCCACGTCAAGGCCGTCGGTGATGCCCGCCATGTGCGCGACCAGGGCCGGCATCGGGTTGCACTTGACCGCGTAGTGCAGATGCACGGCCGGCGGCAGCAGGCCACGCAGCTGGGCCACCCGCGCCGAGAGCCGGCCACGGTCGTAGACGTAGCAGGGCGTGCGGCCGATGGCATCCACGACACGCGACAGCGGGCGCCCGCCGATCAGCAGTTCGCCGCGGGCATCCACGCGCCACGGCAGGCCCTGGGCCCAGGGCAGTTCGAGTTCGGGGCAGGTCGGCTGGCTCATGGGCGATACGAGTGTGACGGGGCGCACATTGTGCCGGATCACACGCGGCGCTGGGCATCGAGGCCCGCCCCGCGCTTCCGAGCGCCCCGCCGCGGGTGCGTCCTCCAGTCGGAGTCATCAAGCGTGATGAAATCGACACATTGGCCTCTATACTGTGATGCGAATCACTTTGTGAGCGCGCGTCGTGTCCTGTCTCCGCCTCTGTGTCCTGCTGCTGGTCCTGTGCCTCGCCGCCCCCGCGGGGGCCGCTGAATGGTTTGTCGCCCTCGACGGCAATGACGAAAGCGGCGACGGCAGCCGCGAGCGCCCCTATCGCACGGTGGGCCGGGTGCTCAGTACCAGCAACGGTGTGGTCAACCCCGGCGACACCGTCACTCTGCGCGGCAGCGGCGAAGGACGCTACGAGGAATGCCAGCTGCGCCTGCGCATGCCACTCACGCTGCGCGCCGCGCCGGGCGAGCGGGTGCATGTCCACTGCGACCCGGCCACGCCCGATTCCTCGGTGGTGCAGATCGACCCGACCGCCTCGGGCAGCAAGGTGATCGGGCTGGAGCTGTCGGGCGCGCAGTACTACGGCGTGTTTCTGCAGAGCTGGTGGGAGCGCGAGGGCAACGCCAGCGCCGAGGGTGCGTCGGATGTGCTGCTTGAGGACCTGCCGCCGAGGGTGCGTCGGATGTGCTGCTTGAGGACCTGCACATCCACCACACCGGCCGCGACGGCATCAAGCTGACCCCGAAGTCGAACCGCGTGACCATCCGCCGCTGCCACATCCACCACACTGGCGCGCTGTATCCGCCCGGCACGCCGCTGGACGAAAAGAATGCGGACGGCATCGACAACGTCGGCGGTCACGACATGACGGTCGAGGACTGCCACATCCACGACATCGCCACCTCGGGCTTGTACTTCAAGGGCGGTGCGCGGCGCGCGCGGATCCAGCGCAACCGCATCGAGGACGTCGGCATGTCGGGCATCCTGGTGGGCTTCGACACCAGCGAGAAGTTCTTCGATACCGCCGAGAACCCGGCCTACCACGAGTCGATCGACGCGCGGGTGCAGAACAACCTGATCCGCGGCGCGGCCTATGCGGGCATTGGCCTGTATGCCTCGAAGAACGCCCAGGTACGCAACAACACCCTCATCGACACCGCCCGCCTCGGGCATGCGGCGCTGT